>JAPLFX010000030.1 GCA_026390445.1 Pseudomonadota bacterium | reverse complement strand
GCGCCGAGCTGCGCCAGATCGGTGTCCATGTCACCGTCGAAACCCTAGAATGGGGCCGTTTTAAGGCCGACGTCGAGCATGGTCACGTGCAGATGTGGAGCCTCAGTTGGATTGGCTTTAAGGACCCCGACATCTACCGTTTCGCCTTTGCGACAGCGAGCTTCCCGCCGGATGGTGGCAACCGCGGCTGGTACAGCAACCCTGCATTGGACCGGCTACTCACCGCAGGCAGAGCAGCGACGGATCCCAGCACGCGCAAAGTCGCCTATGCCGAGGCGGAGCAGATCATTGCCAACGACGCGCCGTACACCTTTCTCTGGCACGAGGATGTTTTTGCCGTTCACAACCAGGACATCCAGGGTTTTGAAGTCTATGCCGATGGACGGCTTAGCGCCCTGAGTCACACCAGCAAGCCTTAAACCCATAGTCCCTTAAACCGACAGTCCCTTATCCCTGAGTCTACCGAGAGGATCCACGATCGTGCTGGTGTTCATCGCCCGACGCATATTGTCCCTGATCCCAGTTGCCACCTGCGTGGTGGTGGTGGTGTCCCTGCTGATTCACATTGTGCCAGGCGATCCCGCCGACACCATTCTCGGACCCTACGCGACCCAGGCAGAAGCGGCGCAACTACGCCACGAGCTGGGTCTAGATCAACCCTTCGCAGCCCAGCTGCTGCGCTACTTTTCCCGCCTCTCACAGGGTGACCTCGGTGACTCGCTGATCTACCACAAGCCAGTCAGCGCACTCATTTCTAGCCGAATGTTGCCAACGCTTCAGCTCGCCGTGACCGCCATGCTGGTGGCGATCTGCTGCAGCCTACCTCTTGGTATCATCAGCGCCCTACACGCGGGAAAGCCGCTGGATCTGCTGGCTATGAGCCTAGCCATGACGGGTATTGCAATCCCCAACTTCTGGCTCGGGCCGATGCTGGTGTTGCTGTTTTCCATTAAACTGGGTTGGCTACCGGTTTCGGAACAGGCTGGTCTCAGCTCCTACGTGCTCCCCGCAGCGACTCTGGGCATCGCTTTGGCGGCAATCCTCAGCCGCATGACCCGCAACTCCATGCTCGACCACCTCCACGAAGACTACGCCAGGACCGCCCGCGCCAAAGGCGTCAAGGAATCCGTCGTGATCTTGAAGCATGTCCTGCGCAACGCAGCACTGCCGCTGATCACCGTGGTCGGCCTACAATTTGGTGTACTGCTGACCGGAGCGATCATCACGGAACGCATCTTCGACTGGCCTGGACTCGGTTCACTGATCCTCGACGGCATCAATAACCGTGACTATCCGCTGGTCCAAGGCTGCATGTTAATCTTCTCTTTTACCTATTTAATGGTCAATCTACTGACGGATCTTGCCTATGCTGTTGTCGATCCTCGCCTCAAAGGCAGCCGTTAACTGGCGCAGTCCCCGCTTGGTTTTCGGCCTCACGGTGCTCACCTTGTTCCTCTGCGCGGCAACTCTGGCGCCGTGGTTAGCACCTACTTTGCCAAGCGATATGGATATCACCCTGCGCCTGACGCCACCCAATGCCCATGATTGGTTGGGCCGCGACATCAACGGTGCCAGCGTGCTCACCGCCATGCTCTACGGCAGCCGGACGTCGCTGTACATCTCTGCCTTGACCGTGGCGCTGTCCGTCGGCATCGGCACCTGGCTTGGGCTTTTGGCCGGCTTCAAGCGCGGCTGGGTCGATGGCCTCATCATGCGCACCGTGGACCTATTGATGGCATTTCCCGGCATACTTCTCGCCATGGCCCTGGCCGCGCTCATGGGACCAAGCCGCAACAATGTCGTCCTAGCCATTGCGGCCACCGGCTGGACCAGTACGGCGCGGTTGATTCGCGGCCAAACCCTAACCCTGAAAGAGCGAGAGTTCGTCACGGCAAGTACCGCGCTTGGGGCAACCAACCAACGCCTCATTTGGCAGCACATCTTCCCGGGGACCTTAGCCACCCTGCTAGTACACGCAACCTTTTCGCTGGCCGGCGTGATCATCGTCGAAGCTAGTCTAAGCTTCCTTGGGCTAGGTGCCCAAGACGGCGCACCGACCTGGGGCGCCATTCTTGGACAGGGCCGCGGCGTCCTCGTCGAAGCGCCCTATTTAAGCCTGATTCCCGGCCTTGCCATCGCCCTACTCGTTCTAGCGCTGAATTTTCTTGGCGACGCCTTACGCGATCACCTGTCGCCGCGCGGCTAATACCGCTCCAGAAACCCTAGCATTGAAGTCCGCGGGCATGAAAAAACCGGGCCCTGTGAGGCCCGGCCTATCCGCTTTCCCGCTATTGCAGGGCTGCGCGACTTGGTCTTAGACCATGTCTTTCAAAGCTTTGAGGGGACGGATTTTCACGACATTGCGCGCTGGCTTTGCCTTGAAGGTCGTCTCTTCACCCGTGAACGGGTTGATGCCTTTGCGGGCTTTGGTCGCAGGCTTATTGATGCGGCGGATTTTCAACAGTCCTGGGACCGTGAACAGACCGCAGCCTTTTTTGCCCACGTCTTTGCCGATGAGGTCGCTGAGCGAGCCAAACACCGAGCTGACGTCTTTTTTGCTGAGACCAGTGGTTTCAGCAAGAACGCCGAGGATTTCGCTCTTTGTGCGGGGCGTGCCAGCGGGTTGCACCTTGCTCAGGGGCACGATGACTTTCGCTGGTTTGCTCGCCTTAGGAGCGGCGGCATGGGCAGTCGTCTTCTTCTTCGCGGTTGCCTTAACTGGCTTCTTGGTCTTTTTCGCCATGAAAGATGGCCCTCCGTAATGCAGGAAAAAATCACAACTCTATGGCTTCAAGATTAGGCGTCGACATATGAAAAATCAAGCGTCAAACGCATAAACTTTTTAGAGTTTAAACCAGAGCGGCTGAGGAAAACGTCACGGATTGTTGGCTTTGCTCGTCTCGGCCGACCGCCAGGCACCGGGATGGTCGACCATATAGCGCACCAACCGCGGCCTAAGTTGCTCCTCGAACATCGCTGGCTGGATACGCTTTTGCACGTCTAAAAGCAGTCTGCGGCTAGGCTCATCAAGGGTTAGAAGGTAAGCCCGCTTGATCTCATCGTAGCGCACAAGGTCGCTAGTGCGCATCTTCGCCAGCTCGTCGGCGGCTGTTTTCAGCATGCGGGAGGCGAATACCGACGGCTGCACTGGCGCACGTTTGGCAGCAACCAGGTCTTCAGATGGTGTCTCCTGCGGCACGATCAAGCGTGGCCGAACGCTTTCCACCGGTGCTTCAGCAGCGTTTTGCCAGCTTCTTGGCAGCAGCGACTCCGTCGCCTTCTGCACAAAATTCCGGTCCTGGCGTGTCTGAGCACTGGCTAGGGTCATAAATGGCAGCTCGCTCAGTGCACTACTCAGCTCAGGATCGCCAGCCAACATCGCCCGGAATTGGCCAAAACGCTGGGTCAACTCGCCGTCGGCCGCAGCCTTGGCTAGATCCGTCAACGGGTGCGAGCGGAGGCACTCAGGTAGCGGCCACGGCGTTCCAGCCTGCGAACGTAGGGCGATTTCTAAAAACAGGGCCGGTGAGGTAAGGAGCTGCCCGCGCCGCAGAACGAAGGTTTCCGACCGGTCAAACGATGGCGCGAGTAGCCTTTCCGCAAGCAGAGCGGCTTTTTGCCGCTGCTCGCCACTAGCCTCCGCCGGCAGGTAGAGCTGCAGCAGTGATGGCGTGATAGCAGCATGATGACGCCGCCTTAGAGCCGCCGCAGCAGCTTGTTCGTGGGCCGATTGACCCAGCATATCCAAGCGTTCCGCAGCGACTTGCCAGACTAAGGTCACGCCTCCAACTGCGTCATCACCGATAGCGAGGTAATGATTTGCAACCGCGCCGTGCAAGGCACCGTGCGCCACTAGCTTGCGTCCGAGCCGCGCCAAACACTTGAGCTGTAGGGCCAGATCACCGCCAACTAAATGTTTGCGCTGCGGGGCAGTGCCTTGAAACAGCGAGGCCAGCGGCAGGCCGAAGATCCCCTCAAGCTGCAGCCACCGTGATTCCCACTGCACCGCCCGCTCCAAGCGAAGGTGTAGCAACTGTTCGACGCCTTGGAGTTCGAGCCAAAGACTGCGGCTGATCGTCAGGGGCGACTGCCGCCCTAAAACCTCGACCCCTTCGGGAGCACCCTGTAAAAAGCGCACCAAATCATGATGACTATCCGACCAACCGAGGATGAGCTCAGGGCCAAGCGGGGCAAGACTAAGGGCCACGGCGGCGTCGTCGCCATCACCAAGCTGCCACTCATCACCGGTAAAAGGGCCATACGAGGACCACGAATCCATTTGCTCCGCCGCGCGCAAAATCCGCAGGCCGGCCAGCATCTGGACCAAGCGTTCAAAGAGGAAACGACGACTGCGAGTCGCCGAGCTTAAGTGCTTCAAGTGCTCTTGGATCCGCACTTTCAACGGCCCTTCGTTGCCGTTTAAGAGCTGACTTTGCAGGCTGCTGAGGACCATAGCCAGTGCATGCATCTCAAGTGGCGTGAGGGCTGGCATGAGTCCAGCCAGCCGAGCTTGTTGCATAGCTCCGCCACCTTCCGCCTCGGCGAGGACGGCGGCATCAAAAGCCCGGACCCACCAGCCAGGTAGATGCAGATGGGTCGTCATAGGTATATCGTCTCGGTTGCTCACCCCTACGGAATACACCAAGCCACTTGCCACGGTCGATTGGATTCGGCCCGGCCAAAACCGGCCAAACTCCTACGGAGCACGGTGTTCAAGCTGGCTGGCCAAACCCGCCAAGCGCTGCGTCTCAGGAGCCTTCGAGGTGCGCAGACGAATCGCCAAATCATGAAATAGAAACGGTAGTTTATCTTTCGGATAAGCGACCAGGATATAAACCGCGTAAAAATGCACCATGAGATCCCCAGGGGGGGCATCGAGATTATTTAACGCTTCGTAGTAAAGGTCATTGATCTTTAGCCTGCTACCTGCTGCGCCGTCCATCAGCCCGAGAAGCACCCTTTGCAGCTCCTGCTGCGCCCCTGGCGCGGCAGGCATCTCTTGTGGCGCAAGGGCTTGAAGCTGCTGCTTGAGCCACCCTGCAAGCGCCGAGCGAGCGACGTCCATTCCAACCAGCTGGGTTTGCCGCAGTCCAAGCGGCAGATTAAGCAGCTTCGTCCGGGCTGTCATGATGCGAAGCTCACGCGGCGTATCGATCACTTGGCCCTGCTGCAGGGTCACCCATGCCGGCGGCTCAGCCTTGCTGCGCTCAACGACCACCAAGCTACCTTCGCTAAGCTCGCTTGCCGGCATGGATTGTGTCTGAACGCAGCTAATAAGCGCGGCCAAGACCGCGCCACCAAGCCCCAATCGGCTTTTTTTATTCAGGACGTCGCTTTTCCACGGCACCTCGCGTAGCCTCCCGATTGACGATACGGCTTTTCGCCGAGCGCAGCTTGTCCATCACCAGTGTACGCACCGTCGGCGTCGACGACACGATCAGCCGAAGGATTTCCAATTCATCCTGGGTTCCTCGGTTGACTGGCGCTTTAACCCGTCCGATCTGACTTTCCAATTCATCGCCTTTTTTTGCCATGCTGCGCCCTCCCGAGGATTCTCCAGCTTATCGGCATAAGACCCCAAAATCTTTAGCAAGGCCACCCACTGGCTACAATAAATGGAAGACCAAAGCGAGGCCTAACCAGCGGTCCTCCTTGCGAAAGGTCGCATCAACGGGAAAGTCAGGATCGCCGTTTTGGCGCTTGGGCCGAAGATAGTAAAGCTGTCGCGCATGAGTTTCGAGTCGGATCGCCCAATTTAACTCATAAAAAACATCGACGAAAAACCCGAGATCGTAGGCCTGCAGGGTAACCGAGATGGAGGTATCAGGCTTATTTGGCAGGTGTCGAACGATCCGATTATAACGCTCGAGGTAGACATCAAGCGCAGTGGACAGGCGCAACACCGGGTTGATATTGAGGACAAACCCGGCCAGCACGCCGGGAAACTGGACCCCGGGCACCGGCTGCCAGGTCTGCTGCGCCGGAGGATGCTCATAGTGATACCCGGTCGAAGAGCCGAGCAGATAGCCAAAGCCACGGTAAATTTGAATATGGTAGCTATACTGAAACTTGGTCCAGGCTCCGGCGGAACGAAAACCTTGGTCTTTGATCTGATCGTCCGCGTCGCCCCCAAAACGCTGGACCTGCCACTGCCCTCGGCTTAAGCCCAGACTCAAGGCGAATTGATGTTCGCGACGGAACCCGCGCACAAAACGCTCCCAAGGATGGTCTGAAGGACGGGTGGGCGCAGCCTCTGGTACGGCGATGGTTTCCATCACCGTGTCGTCAGCCGGCTCCTCTTCGGCCAGGCCTGGCAAGGCCGATAAACTGGCTAAAAAAGCGCTCAGGACCAGTGTGGACGCCCGCTTCACCACACCTCCCCCACCACCCCTAATACGGTATCGATCAAGGCCAGCTCTTTCTGTCCGGGTGCTCGTTCGACGCCGGAACAAAGATCGATCAATGCTGGACGCACCGGCGCTAAGCTTGTTGCCAAGGCGCTGAGGTTATTTGCCTGTAGCCCGCCAGCGACCCCAAAGGGCAACCCTACGGGGTACGCCTTCAGAACAGACCAGTCAAACACCATACCGCTGCCTCCAGGAACAGCGGCGCCTTGCGGCACATGCTTACTGTCAAACAGGAGTAAATCGACGTCCGCAGCGAGGGCGGCCGCGGCCAACACATCCTGGCGCGTCGCCACCGGCCATGCCAACCACAGCTGACGAGCCCCCGTTGCCTGGCGCAGCTGGCGCAGGTAGGTCGAAGTGACAAGCTTCGGGCCATGGACTTGCAGGACACCAAGAGCTGGAAAGTCTGCCAACAGCCGTGCCACCTCGGCGATGCCAGCGCCAACGACCACTCCTACCGGTATCGTCGCTAACGCCGCTGCAGGCTTTCCCACCAATGCCGCAGCCCAAAGACTGGCCGCTGCTGGAGGTGTGATATAACGCTTCGACCCCGAGTAAAAATTGAAGCCAACATAGGCAAGGCGACGCTGCAAGCAGGCATCCACGTCGGCCGCGAGGGTAACGCCGCACACTTTCACAGCGACCGGAACGATTTTTTTTTGTACGTCCATGATAGACACTGTTTTACCGTAGTTTTGCGGCAACGCCAAATGGACAGCAACGAACGATCCTTAACCACATGGCAGGCTTATGGACCCCCAAAGCAAAACCGACCCCTTCGACCTCTTGATGAACGCCGGATCAAGCCCGGATATATGGCTGTTTGTCGGCGGTCCGATGGCGATCTTGCTAATGATCGTCGTCCTCTACATCGGTCTAATCATGCTGCGCCGCCGCCGCGACGGCGCCGCCATGGATGCCGCCATCGACGAGGCCAGCCGCGACATCACCACAGGCCCATCTGACGCCTTAGACGAGCTTGAAGCGGAAGACAGCGAAGAGGCTCAGTCAGGACCAGCACAGTCCCCGTTACCCAGCGCCCAGGTCGAACGGGCTGCTGCTCCCGCAGAGGTCGCCGAAGTACGCGGCACCGGCCACTTGGCCTGGCTCGCGCGCTTGAAAAACGGCCTTGCCAGGACGCGGCAAGGGCTAGCGCAAAATCTCGAAGAGTTGTTGCGCGGCAAAGCCAAACTCGATGACACCTTACTAGAAGAGCTGCACGCGGCCCTCTACCGCGCCGACGTTGGCGTCGCCGTGGCCGACCAATTGGTCGAACATGTGCGTAAAACCATCGGCAAAGATGGGGTCAGCGATGCCCCTGCAGTTAAAGCCGCGCTCAAACAGCGGGCCAGGGAGTTGCTGGAAAGCAGTGCCCAGACCCCGCTACAGCGGCCCGACCAAGGGCCTTGGGTGATCTTGGTCGTCGGCGTCAACGGCGTCGGCAAGACGACGACCATCGGCAAATTAGGCGCCCATTTCCTCGCGGCGGATCAGTCGGTCATCTTTGCGGCCGCAGACACCTTTAGAGCTGCGGCTATCGAACAATTGAGTGTTTGGGGTGAACGCCTCGGCATCCATGTGGTCAAGCACAAGCAAGGCTCAGACCCTGCAGCGGTCGCCTACGATGGCGTCAAAGCCGCGATGTCACGCCACATCGATGTGTTGCTGATCGATACCGCCGGCCGCCTGCACGCCAAACAGGAACTGATGGACGAACTAGGTAAGATCAACCGCATCACCTCTCGCGATCTGCCGGGCGCACCCCACGAAACCTGGCTGGTGATCGACGCGACCACAGGGCAAAACGCCGTGCAGCAGGTCAAAGCATTCAGCCAAGTGGTCAAACTCACCGGCCTCGTCGTCACCAAGCTAGACGGCACCGCTAAAGGTGGGGTCTTGCTCAATATCGCCGAACAATTCAAGCTACCGGTACGCTACATCGGCGTCGGCGAGAAAGCTGCCGACCTGCGCCAGTTCAACCCGGCCGACTACGCCGACTCGCTCTTTTAAAGGATCCCTATGCCTCTGCGCTACATTCTGCTCGATATCGAAGGCACCGTCTCGCCGATTCCGTTCGTGCATAAAGTCCTGTTCCCTTACTCCAGACGCCGCCTCAAGGATTTTGTTCAGAGCCATGCAGGTGACCCCACCGTCCAAAGCAGCCTAAGCGCAACTCAGGCCACCGCTTTGGCAGAAGACCAGCAAGTCCTCACTGCCGACGAAACCATCGACCGGCTCTTGCATTGGATCGATACCGACCGCAAGCATCCGGCGTTAAAGGCCCTACAAGGTCTGATCTGGCGCGAAGGCTACGTACGCGGCGAGTTTACCTCGGACATCTATGCCGACGTCTACCCAGTGCTCGCCGCCTGGAAAGAGCGCGGCCTGCAGCTAGGAATTTACTCGTCTGGATCGGTGCAGGCCCAGCTGCTGCTGTTTAAGTACACCGACCGAGGTGATATGACGCCCTTGTTCAGCCACCACTTCGACACCGCAGTGGGCGGCAAACGCGAAGCGGGGGCCTACCGCCAAATCCTCGCCCAGCTTGGCCTTGCAGCGAGCGACGTCTTGTTTCTCTCCGATATAGCCGCTGAGCTTGAAGCAGCAGCAGCCGTCGGCATCCAAACAATCCAGTTGGTACGGCCGGGTACCAGTGCCGCACCAGGCCAACGCACGGCAGCCGATCTCTACGCCGTCGATAAACTGATCCTCAGCCAGCCTTGTTGAGTCACACGATATAAGCCTTGGACCACAACGAATAGGGAGTCCTGACGTGAGTAAGCAGACGGTGTTGGTGACGGGCGGCTGCGGTTATATCGGCAGCCATGTGGTGCGCAAGCTTTCAGAAAACGGCGACCGCGTCATCGTTGTGGACAATCTTTCAACCGGCTTTGCCGACGCCTTGGTCCACGGTGAAACCTTGATCCAAGGCGATATCGGCAACGCTGCGACGCTGGAGCGAATCTTCACCGAGCACCCAATCGATGCGATCGTGCATTTTGCGGCTAAGATTCGCGTCGAGGAATCGGTCAGCGAGCCGTACCTCTATTACAGCAACAATACCGTCAACACCCTCGAACTAATCCAAACAGCCGTGCGCCATAGGGTGCCAAAGTTCATCTTTTCGTCGACTGCCGCCACCTACGGTCAGCCTGACCACGTTCCAGTCGACGAAAGCGCACCGCTGCGTCCGGCCAGCCCATATGGCGCCTCCAAGATGATGAGCGAACGCATCTTGCAGGACATTGCCGCAGCGCACCCCGCGCTGCGCTTCATCATCTTGCGCTATTTCAACGTCGCTGGCGCCGATCCGCAACTACGCATGGGCCAACGTTCGCCCGAGGCGACCCATTTGATCAAGGTGGCTTGTCAGGTCGCACTAGGCAGAAGGCCCGCACTCCAGCTCTACGGCACGGACTACGCCACGGTCGATGGGACTTGCGTGCGCGATTACATCCACGTCGAAGACCTGGCCAGCGCACATTTAGCCGCGCTCGCACATTTAAATCAAGGCGGCGCCAGCAGCATCCTCAACTGCGGCTATGGCCACGGATCAAGCGTCAAACAAGTCATCCAGGCGATCAAAGAGGTCTGCGGTGTTGATTTTAAGGTTGCCGAGGCTCCGCGCCGCGCTGGCGATGTCGCCGAGATCGTCGCCCGTGTCGACAAGATCCACCAACTGCTCGATTGGACCCCACGGTTTGACGACCTGAAGACGATCGTCCGGCATGCCTACGAGTGGGAGAAACAGCTGACTCCGCGCTGACACTTAGGACAAGGCCATACGCCAAATCCGCAGCATGGTGGTACAATATTGGCGCCAAAAGCTCGCGGAGTTATCGGGTGTAGCGCTGGACCAGGCGGTAGAGCGGCTGGATCTTGGCCATTGCCCGAAGCTCCACAGCGGATTGAGTAACTCCAAATAATGCGAGTAAGTGAGCGGGGTGAAGTACACGTTCACCACCCGAGCCAACTTCTGACGCCACTCCGAACCCCATGACATGTCGGTTTCCTTAGTGATATCATCTATATAACACCGATCCTGGGAGGCTGCTTGCGCCTCAAGTGCTTATCGGCGCATCAACGAGAAACTTTTAGCACAAACAAAAAAAGCTGATAGCTTGGTGGTCATTGCAACGAACTAGAGTAAACTAAATAGGGTATTTCCAGACTCACCGAGGAGAAGGTGACATCCCACATGGCTAAGCGCAGGCCACAAGACCAACCGGACGTAGAGCAAGCCAGGCGCGAACCGACGCAACCCAGGGCCCGCGAAACCATCGAGACCATCCTCGAAGGCGCACTCAGAGTCCTCAAGCACGACGGTTGGACTGGCTTTACGACCAATAGCGTCGCGCAGTCTTCAGGCGTCAGCGTCGGCTCCCTCTACCAATATTTCGCCAACAAAGACGAAATTGCCGTCGCCCTGGTGGACAAGCACTACAGGATTCTCAAGGCCGAAGTCGCATGCGAGCTGCGCGACGGCATCCTGAGCCGGGACCCAGGAATCATCGCCTTGGCAGTACACCGCTTCACCAACGCCTTGACCGCGCATGACGGTCTGTATTTTACCATCATGCAAGAGCTTGCCAGCCCAGCCAAAGAACGCATCGCGAAAATCTTCGACGAAACCGTCACCTTTCTCGCCTTCACGTTTCTCCTCGGCAAGGACAGCCTGCGCCATGACGTCTCGACGAATACCGCCTTTGTCGTCGCGCAGGCCGTTGAAGGGGTTCTCGCCGCAGCCTACAGCCGCCGGATGTCCCCAGAACAAATTCAGCAGATTCAAGCTGAGCTGGCCATGATGGTCACCAAGTACATCGCTGCGACTCCTTAGTCGCGGCGCCCAGCGTCATCCTAGTTCATTGACCTGTGATACCGGAAATTTCACTGCCTTGACTACGCTTGTCTGCAACCTTGCGATCGTTGCGAAAGATGCTGAGGGTGGCAAAAATCGGCTCATCGGTAACCGTGGTAAAACCCATTTCCTTGATCGCCCCGGCAAACCTAGCCCGGTCCTGATTCATGAGGTTGGTCATATCAGCCATGCTGATCCCATTGGTGCCGGCGGGAGTTTTAGGAATGTTAACGCCGTCACCATGGCAGGTCATGCATGACTCGCCATTGATCACAAAGCCGCAGCTCGCTTTGCCACCGACACAAGGATGGAGTCCGTCTTGTGGACGACGGTAATCGGTCGCCACCGGTGGATCGATCGACAAGCCTCCTGGTCCCGGCACGTCGTAACGATGTTGATTACCAAACCCGGTTAAGTAATAGGCCTGCAGTCCATTGGGAAGACTAAAAAAGAACTCGCCGGCCACCAAGTCTGGAATCGTCGCGGCGCGCAGAAAGCTCGGATCCTTAAAAGCACGCTGCATCACATCGGTCCTAGCAAAGTCATACGAACGCCAGTAATACCCACCGGGTTTGCCGCCTAGCTCGATCGGGATTCGCATTAAGACGCGACCATTAAACACGACATCTGAACTCTGCGCATTGATATACCCTGCCTTGTTGTAATCGACGCGCAGGGTGCTTTCTAGCATCGTGTCGATGGCTGGCAGCTTCATCAACGGGTCATAAACTTCAGGCCGCGTCAAAGCATAAACCAACCAATCGCCTTTGACGACGGTCGCACCGCCAACCTGCGTCACGTTCTGTTGCGCATAGGGCGCAGATTTGATCGCTCCCAGCGCACCAGCCTGGTTGAAATCCGCGAGATTAACGCGAAAGACTGTTTTGGCTGGGTCAATGGCCGGGAGTTTGGCGATGGCGGGTGCCATCGACACGCTGTTGAGGGTCTTGGTCATGCCGAAGCGAACAATTTCGAGTTTCGGATTTTCGATTTTGTCCGGTGCCAGATGGTCTATCGTCGCATAAATGATCTGGTTACCCTTGCTGCCCTGGGCAGCAAAATCTGCGGCGATCAGTTTAGATATCGCTGCTGTATCTGGGACCTGAACGGCCGCAACCGTAGCGCCAAGAGCGCCCTGCGTCGTGCCAGCGACGGAGCCTTGAGCGTTGCCAGTATCGCCGTTAGCATCGGCAGCACCTTGAGCTGAGTGCTTTGGGCTGTCCTTAGTCGCGTCGACCGGAGCAGCCTGCTGCGATGGACTACTGCAGGACAGCACCACCGGTAGTAAGGTAGCTGCGAACGCAATCAAATGGACACTAGCACTAGAGGAGTGTTTCATGCAGGAACCCTTACTACTGAGTCGATGATGACAACATGGGGGCTAGTTTTTGGCGTCTCAGTCGAACTTTGGCTTTATCGGAAATTTCATCACATTTATTGACTCGCATTGGCCAACGCGACCTCTAGCGACTTAGCACGGTGCTCGCTTCCAGCGCTAACCAGCGGCAAATACACAGAACATGCCAGGCGACCAAAGACGGGAACACCGGTTTAACAAGGCGCGACCTCAGACCAGCGTAGGATCTTGCTCACCTTTTACCAAATACCAATGGCGACGCGGCACATTGGCCCGCTCCAGCGACCCTCGCCCCCCCCCAGAGCAAGCCATGTCCTCAGCTAGATAGGTCTTTTTCGGGTGCCGTCATTCTCGCCGAAGTGACATCGACGCCAGCGTTTGATCAGCAGAATGGGTCTGCACAATGGATCTCTGTCTTTGGTGCCGCAGCTCTGGTTGCATCCCCCCATGGATGGCACTAGAATTGCAGGACTGTTGGCCTGCGTGTTTTGCCACACACTTATCCAAGCTTCTGAGGGGGGCGCATGCGTCGTTGGGCATTTGTCATGATGGCTTTAGGTCTGACTCCGAGCCTAAGGGCGCAAGCCGAGGAAAATACCGCGGGAGATCCTCTCACCCAGTCCATCATGCACTCGCTTTTTGACCCCATGTCAAAAGTGCTGCCACTAAGCTTGGATGATAACGCCTTTAAATCCGCTGAGCACCGCGGCGAAATCACCGCTCTGCTGAAGGACCTACAAGATCACGCGACGGTGCTCGAAATGCACGGCAAGCGCAAGGACCGCGCCTTTGAATTCATCGCCAAATCGTTTAAAAACGACGCCAAGAATATCTATCGCTGGTACACCCACGGCGCCTATGACGAGGCGCAATTTACCCTGCGCAATATCACCGACAACTGCATTACCTGCCACTCGAGCCTGCCAGAGCACCACAAGTTTCCTCCGGCTAAGGCCTTTTTCAAGGCGGTTCAAGTCGACAGCCTATCGCCGCTCGCCAAGGCCAGCTACTACGTGATGAGCCGGCAGTTTGACGAGGCGCTTAACAGCTATGAAGCCTACTTTAAGCAAAAAGACGTGTCGCCGTCGACCTTGGTGACGCAAAGCGCTTTCATCGACTACCTAAAAATCTGCGCCAATGTGAAGCAGGATTTAGCCAGGCCCCAGCGCTTGATCGATGCCGTGACCCTTAGGTCAGACATCAGCACAGCGACCAAGGCTCAGCTCAAGCGTTGGTCGGCGACCTTGGCTGAGCTTGACAAGCGCCAATCGCTGCGCAAAACCAATCTGGGCGATGCTCGCGAGATCTTAGCCCATGGCCGAGACAAGATGGAGTATCTACGCGACCGAGACGGTATCATCCACTACCTGGTCGCCAGTGCCATCCTAAATCGTTACGTCCATGATCACCCTGACCGGGGGCAAGACGTAGCCGAAGCTTATTACATGCTCGGCATTACGGAATCACTGCTTGGTCACTCGTTTTGGTTATCAAGGACTGAGTTTTATTTGGAATCGGCCATTCGCCTCGCACCAAAAGCTCCCTTCGCGCCGAAGGCCTTCGACCTGCTCGAGCAAAGCTATATCGCGAGTTTTAGCGGCTCAAACGGCACGCATGTCCCAGATGACGTCCGAGACCTCCTTGCCGAGCTGCAGCAATTGATCACGGCGCCACCATCCGGCAAGAGTCACTGATGGCAGCGCTTTGATTTTGACACGTTAACGACATCTAAGCGAAACAGGCGCAAGGCGCCTCAACCCACAAGGAATGCTCATGATCATCGACATCGAAGGCGACATCCTCCTATCCAAAGCCAGCGCCATCGCCCACAACATCGCGCCAAACGACGACTTCCACAGCGGCCTAGCGCTGGAGCTGCGTCAGCGCTGGCCTGGCATGTACAAGGACTTTCGCCACTTCTGCCACACGACCCACCCCAAGACCGGATCGCTTTGGGCCTGGAAGGGACCAGGTAGCCCGGTCATCTACAATCTGATGTGCCAAGAGGCTGCCTACGGCCAAGGTGGCCGCCCGGGCAAAGCGACGGTTGAAGCGGTGCATCACGCTTTGACCGCATTGCGCAAGGAATGCGAGCGCGAGAAGCATCCAACCCTGGCGCTGAGTCGCCTCGCTACAGGCGTGGGTGGCCTGGACTGGCCTAGCGTCAAGCAGATCATCGAAAAGGAATTCAAAGCCTCCGACCTGCGCGTCTATGTGTACTCGACATACCGCCCGGGTGTTGCGGCAGTCGAGGCCTAAGCGCGCGGCCACACGACTAGGACCTGGCTCAAACCTTGAGTCAGGTTCTAGTTGGGCTGGTATTTAGACTCTAGTTTGGCTGGTATTTAGGTAATGGGTGTCCGGCCGCCTTCTTCATCCAGCGCCAAATCGCCTTCATCTCGGTGACGGTTACGTCCGACTGGTTTGGCATCATCAGTCCCATGCTCTTGGCCCTGGACTTGGGATATTTGACGTGGTTGAGCAGCTGCTCGGGCGGACGTTTCTCGTAGATGGGCAGCGGCGTGACGAAATCCCAGCCATAGCTTGCTCCTACAAAGCGCACGCCGTGACAGTACTGACACCGTTCACGAAACACCCCAAGTCCCTCGGTCTCACCCAAGTCGAATTGGCGGTAATAGGCCGCGGCATTGGCAAACTCGATACCGGTGAGGGTGTCGACGTGGTGCCACGGGGTAAAGATATGCTGGCGCGCCTCAGGCACTTCGGGATGCCAGAGCGTCGGCAGGACGATCTTGTTCCAGGTGAAGGTAATGGGCCGTGGATCACTGGTGACGGCGAAGGCGTCCTCCTTTGCCACCTCGGCGAAATCGGCGCTACAGGCCTCCTTTTTCACACAAACCTGGACCGCGACAAAGGCATCGAGACGACCGATGTCACTAGCGTTAAGCGGCACCGGAACCGCCATGCCGTTGGCAAAGTGCAGGATCGCTAGATCACTCTGGCCTGCATGCTTATAGGCTTTAAATAGATCGCCCAGCGGGACCCCAAGATACACCGCGGTATGCCCGTATTGCACATCAAGCATGCGCCGTTTGACCACATGCGCCGGATCAAAGGCGTAGGTCTGTAGCTTCGCTTTGGGGGGATTCTGGTCATCGCTATAGGAGCCACTGGACCTTGTCCACAGGCTGATGGTGTTACTAGCGCCGTAACTTGTCGCCGTCACCCAGAAGGACAAAAGCACAACCCCTGCGCCAGCCCACATAGATCCCATGCGTTTCATCATCGGCTCCTCACTCTCAGTGCCATTGTTCTAGCGCTACAAAGCTAACGCTATGATGTTAAGAGGCTATGCGCCGGCCAAACCGGTCACACCATCTAGGTTGCCAGGTCTCAAAGCAGAGTGCTACAGTCTAGCCATTCCTAATCAAAAAACTACGGCACTAGGCCGTGAAAGCCGCGGCAGAGGCGGCACCACTTGCACATGCGGAGGTCTCAATGTTGTCCGAACATCGGCTGATCGTCCTAAGCCTCGCCTTGTTCGTTCAAGCAGGCTGCAAATCAACCGATGCCACCGTCGAAAGCGACGGCGGACCATCCAACATCACGACCGTCTGCGACGTCGCCATTGTTGGCGGCGGTGTCGGCGGTTTGCATACCGCTATGCGTCTAGGCGCAAAGTCCGGATCTAAAGTCTGCTTGTTCGAAAAAGAAGAGCGACTTGGTGGCCGCATCTACGATATCGGCAAGCCACCAAACCCAGCCGCCGCACCGTTCCTTGGCAATGGCGGGCGCCGCGTCATGGACGGTCAATCCGTGGTTTTTAACCTGGCCAAAGAACTTGGCATCCAACTCGACGAACCGAAAACCGGTAGCGACTTAGTGTTCGCACGCGGCAAGTTTGCCACCAATAAAGACGACTTCCTTCCGCTCTACCCTGGCTTGACCTACGATCACACCAAGCCCGACGTCGAGAGTCAGCTGTTACAGCAGTTGCTCAGCAGTCCGGAACGGGCCCACGCCGACAAATACCCTGATTTCAAATCCTACATCCATCAGGTCATCGGCCCCGTCGGCTACCAATATCTACATGACATGAACCGTTTTCGTGGTGACTTTGAATATCCACTCAGCGCGCGCGGCTACCTTGACTTTCTCGCCGAAGAGATCAACGTCTGCTGCCAAACCTTTTATCCCGTGGGGGGCATGTCGGCTTTCGTCCGCGCCATGGCGGCGAAGGTGCAGGCCAGCGGGGTGCGCGTCTTCACCTCCGAGCCGGTCACGGCCATCAATGGCACCTCCGGTGTTTATCAATTGACGACTGCCAAAAGGATGGTTGCTGCGGACAAGGTCATCATCGCCGTGCCGCCAGCCGCCTTTGACCATATCGGTGGCAGCATCGCCAAACGGATCCAACAGCGCCCGGAATACCAGGCACTCATAGGTGTCAGAGTCACCGTGATCAATCAGTGGTTCAAGGATTCCTGGTGGGACAAAGTCCGCACCGCCGACGGCAAAAACATCTGGCGCGCCTATACGACCGGCCATTGCATCAGCTACGTCGAAATCCCCCCTGAAGCCTATGCGGCGCCGATGCACGCCATTCGCACCGTCTACAACGACAGCGCCGCATGCGCTGAATTCTGGGCCAAGTTGGCCAAAGGGCCAATTGAACAGCTGGAGGCCGAACTACACAAAGGCCTCGACCATCTGTTTACCGATAACCACATCACCACACCGGTGCAGATCCCGCCTGCCGTTGCGACGACCTTTTGGGAGTGGCCAGACGGATGGTACTGGTTAAAGGCCGGAAGCCCTCTCACCAACGCCGACATCTTTCAATGGGCGACAGAACCCCTAGCCGGCGAAGACATCGGACTGGTCAGCGAAGCTTACAACCCGCAGCGCTCAGCATGGACCGACGCGGCCTATAAATCATCGATTCATCTTCTCAACGCGAAATATGCCATGAAACTATCCGGTGAGTAGGCAAGCGCATTTGGTGAATCCGATTTTAGGAATGCTAGACCTTGCCATATTACTTTGTATTCTTTAATCTGAACGTCAGGTTGCCGGTCCCAAGCGGCCGGGAGTAATTTTTCTTCGATCTTTGAGGAGCGGCGGCAGATGAAATTGTCAAAATGGATCGTTGCAGGCGTCATGGCAGGACTCTCGGGCTCGTACACAGCGCTGGCTGAAGATGAAGCAAGCTTCACCTTCCATTTGCCTGTGTTGAACTATTCGAGTGCCTCATCGTCGGCGAAAAATAGCAGCAGCAGCCCTTCCACCAAAACAACTAAAACGACCTCGACGAGCAAAACCAATGACCTAAGCGGTTCGTACCTCGAAGCCAGCTGGGGCAAAGCCAATCTCTATGTTTACCCGTTCAATGCATCGAGCATTGTGTCACCCAGCTACATGGTCAAGGACAACCTCGAGCTAGGCCTGGACCTAGGCTTGAACTCCCTGAGCATCAACAAGCCAAAAGAAACCGCCAATACCAATGTATACGGTGTTTGGGGCATCTACTATGTTAACGTATCCAAGGCCCTCGTCATTGAAAACGGCCTAAACCTCGATTATACCTCCAAAAGCGGCAAGAAGACGGTCACGAGCAGCGCCGGCGTTAACTCCGATGTAAAAACCAATGACAACACATTGGCTGTGAAAGTGACCATCAACGCAGTCGTGCCGCTGGCAAAAAATGTCAACTACCTCGGCGGCATTTCCTACGAGATGGACCAAGAGGACGACAAAGAAGGCAAGATCAAAACCGACACAGGCATCTTCTCGGTTAACCTCGCCACGGTCCGCTTGATTCTGAAATAAGGTCCCAAGCGAGGATGCGGCGGCGCCCCAACGGTCACCCTCGTTAGGCGCCGCTAGCTACACCGCCGCTACGTGTAAAGTTCCATAGATCCCAGAGAGGCCTCTGCACCCCTCTCTGGGCTCTACTACGCCGTCAGCTTGGTCACCGCCGCCACCAGCTGCTCTGGCTTAAATGGCTTCACCAGCCAGCCTTTGACGCCAGCGCCCTTGGCCCGCTCAATCAACGCCGCACCGCCTTCGGTGGTGAGCATGATGATCGGCAGCGAGGGATGGGTTCCGGCCTGCTTCAAGGCTTCGATCATCTCGATGCCGCCCATATTGGGCATGTTTACATCGCTGATGACCATGGCAATATCGGCATGCTGACCCAGGGCTTCAATCCCTAGCTTACCGTCCTCGGCTTCGACGACATCAAAGCCGCCTTTAGTCAGTGTAAAGTTGACCTGCTGACGAATGGTCTTGGAATCATCAACAATGAGAATCTTCTTCTTGCTCATGGACTAAGCTCCTAGTGTGGGAAGACCCAGGTTAAAAAAACAATCCGTCACCGCCGGCCACTTGTTCAGGCTCGGCGCTCACCGACACATCAAAATCCACCGGGACGCTAAACTCGGCGCTATAACACAACTTGACCTTCTTGCCGACCACGGCAAATTCAACGACGTAAAGCTGCGACTTTGCCACGTTGGCTACGGCCAAGTCCTTGCCGCAGATCACCATTGGCGTACTCAGGGAGAAATCCACTTTGTACTTCGCTAGGAACCGCTTCAGATTACCGACGATCTGGTTCGCCATTTCACCGACCCAATCAGCCCGGTCCGCATCGGAGAACACCGGAATGTACTCGCGCTGCGGGTTTGTCGCATCGATCACCGCGGCTTGCGTGGTGATCACCACAACTCCCTTGACCTTCGCACTGGCAAAGCCAAGGCTGGAGGAAAACAACTGACCTCGCTCCACCGCTTCCTTGGGCAGTTCACCGGATGCCACAGCCACATCGGTCACTCCTGTGGACAGGAAAAAATCATTGGCTGAGGAATTAAACAACTCGATCAGTTTCTTATGGTACTCAGTCATCTCTCGCTACTCCCATTGACAGTTCAAAATCCCTTGGCCTTATGACCCGACGCAATTATGCAGCCTTTTTCGCCATGCCTCGGGCTTCAGGCTTAGGAATCGTGATCGTGATCGTGGTGCCCCGACCAAGCTTACTGTCGAGTTCGAGCTTGCCGCCGGAGTCCTTAACCGTCGTTTCTACCGCGCTCATCCCGACACCACGGCCAGACACCTCGGAGATAGTCTCGGACGTCGAGAGGCCGTTCATGAAGATCAGACCGAGCTTTTCCTGTGCCGACATCGACGTCACCTGCTCAGGGGTGAGTAGACCCTTGGACACTGCATTTTTAGCAACCCGGTCCCCGTCGATACCCTTGCCGTCATCGACGACCTTCACCGACCAAGCCTTTGGCTCGTCACCAAAGATAATCTTTAGCTGCGCGACTTCAGGCTTAGACTGACGTTCCGAGCTATCTTCAATACCATGATCGATCGAGTTACGAACCAGGTGCACCAAAGACTGCGTCGTCGTCCGCATGACTTCTGGATCCATACGAATGTCACCACCTTCAACAACCACATCAATTGACTTACACAGTCTAGTCGCCAGACGCTTGGCATAGTCAGGGAGCGCTCCAATCAAGGAGCGAGCGGTCTTAAAGCGGGCCTCAGCAGCCCAGCGAACGGCTTCTTGATGCACATTTTGTCCGGCCGGAACCCGGCTGAGACGCTCCAGCATCTGATCGATTTGATCGCTGGATAGACTGATCGTGTCCTCTCCGCCCTCGTCGTAGCTGATCTGAAGCACGTCAAAGTTCTCGTCAAGGAAGGCGCGAAGGGCTGATTCGAAGGTGTCGATATCGGCTTCGGTGATCTTCGCTTGATCTTCGATCTCATGGACCATCCTGGCAGCTTCGATCAGGTCAAAGGCCGAGGTGTTGCCTTTGATGGTGTGCAACTCAGCACGAACCTTAGCTGGATGATTGGAGCGTATGAAGGTGCGGCACATGCCAACCCGGGTCTTGGTCTCTTCGACGAAGTCACGGAAGGCATCGGCTTCTTTGAGGATCCTCACCAACAGGGCCTGGCGAGCACTCTCTTTTTCGGCGCGTTGCAGATCCGTCGCATCGATGATCGTAAAGAGAATCCCTTTGACCTCACCAGTTGCGCCGCGGACGGTGCAGGTTTGAAGGGCTAAGGTACGACCCTTATGCGTGATACGCGACGGTAACTGCTGGAGGGTCATCTCTTCCGGCATGATGTCGTCAAAGGCCTGACCCAAGAACTCCTGAATAAGACCGGCATTGCGATCTTCCCGCAGCTTAAAGGCATCGATAAAGTGGGCACCGGCGACCAGCTCCTTGCCGAGCAGGTCCTGGCAGCTCTTGCTGAAACCGTCTTGAACCTTGCCGTCAGACCCGACGATCAAAAAGCCGAATTTGACGTTGTCCAGAATGGTCTTGATGGTCGCAGTCCGTTCCGCCACGATGCCTTCGAGGTTGGCATTAATACCCTGCAGATCGCGGTTTTTCCGCGCCACCTCATCATTCAGACCAACAACCTTGGCGGTCATCACGTCAAACGACTGCGCCAACTCGCTCACTTCATCACCTGGCTTCATCCCGACACGAGCATTGAGATCGCCATTGGCGATGGTCCTGGTCACGCCGATAACGCGCTTGACGCGACGAATCAGGCCACTGGTGATGGCAAAGGCCAACAGTGCTGCGATCGCCAGGGAAAGACTAGTCCAAACAAAGGCTCTGGATTTTTGGCCTTGAATATCAGCGATGCGGTTTTTGAGCAGTACGTCTTCTTCATGAAGAGCCATCGCGTGGAAGTCGTAGATGTTAAGCAATGCAGCGCGTAGGTGCTCGCGAAAGGACACGACATGATAGGACTTCACGTCGGGGACCTCACCTAAGGCCTTCAAATCGGCAATGACCGCCTCGATCAGAGGGGTGTTCTTTGCCAAAGCAGCTGGGAGCTTTTTCTGTAAGCTAGGGCTGACACCGTAAAAGTTTTGGTCCTCGTTCAGAGCCGTCTGCGAGCTACCGTTGATCCGGTCCAGATCCGCCTCTTTGAGAAAGGCGGAGTAAACACTCGCCTGAATCCGATCAGCAGAGGTAAGCTTGCCAGCCTTGGTCACGGTTTCGACGAATACGGCGATATTTTGCAAGCGATTTTGGGTTTGAGGTAGGGCTAGAAGCGTCACGTCCATAAGATAGTAGCTATCGAGATCGGGGTCGAGAATAAGGTTTGACGTGTCGCCCATGTGCGTGATCATGGTCGAGATATGCGTAATCAACTTGTCGTGGGCGGATTGAACCGCCGCCGAGTCCATCGTCGACTGCTTGGTCTTCAACTCTGTCCAGGACTTTTCCAGATTTTCTGCCGTAAACTCGTTTCTTTTACGTTTGGCAAGTCCTTCTTCTGTAAACTGCAGAGTGGCGCCAATCTCGGCATTGACTGACAGCAATGCGTCCAAGTCCTTGTCTGCTGCGGCCTCAGTCGCCGCAAGCTCTGACTTCTGACTTGCGTCGCCATTGGCTAAGCGCATGGCCGCCCACCTATGCAGGGACACATCCTTTAGTAACAATTCCAAGGGCCTCTGGTACCGATCGCCAAGCTTTTCCATCGCCGCAAATTCGATGTCCTTGTTCTTTGCTTCGATCATAAGAAACAGCAACACGGTGATCGGAAGGGCAAATGAAAGACAAACAGCAAATAGTTTAAAGGCAATTCGGTTAAATTTTAAGGCCATGTCTCTTACCCTCGTAAAAATGGTCGAAGTGTCTAACTCCTGCCCTGACATCGGCTGGACGCAGAAAAACATTAGCTCAAACTGGGGGTATTTTTTATACCACTAACTTCATTGTCATTTATGTTCGCAATAGTTCGATGTTCAAACGAATAAGCGAGCGCTGCCGCACAACGTCGACCAATGATAAACTAAAAGTTATTAGACTCGCCGGCAACTTAACCAGCTCTCGCGACTTCCAAGGACTTCAGTCATGCCCAAATTTCACCGTGGCAGTTCCATTCGCCAGTTAGCGTTGGCCTCCTTGATGCTGGCCCACTGCAAAACCCAATCGCCGGCGGGGAGTGCCCAATCGGCCACTAGCCCAGCGAAGTCGGACATTGCCGCGCCCAGAAAATTTGTCGAGGTGTCCGGCACCACATTCACCCTGGGCGGTAAACCGTTCGCCTTCCAAGGCACCAATTTTTACCGTCTGAGCCTGCGCGACTTAAAGTTCACCCCTAGCGAAGTCGACGACATCATGACCAAGCTATCTAGTGCCGGTCTCAAGGTCCTTCGCGTCTGGGGCTTTGGCTGCGAGACGCCAAACATCTGGACGGAGGAGATGTTACAAAGCAGTGGCAGCGCTTCGCTTGGTCCCGCCATTTTGGATCAACACGGCCAAATCAGCGAGTCCGCTCTCAGCTACTTGGATCTGGTCGTCGCGCAGGCTGCTAAGCATGATCTCAAGTTAATCATCCCGTTTGTCAATTTCGAGCCGCAGTATTGCGGTATGGCGTGGTGGGTCAAGGTGTACGGTAATCCGGGTGAAAGCCGCCAGGCATTCTACTGCAATCAAAAGGTGATTCATGCCTACAAGGGCTACCTTGAGACCATCTTAAACCGCAAGAATACGGTCAGCGGTATCGTATATAAAGATGACCCAGCGATCATGGACATCGAGGTCGCCAATGAGCCACATACCACAGATTTTTACGAAAGCGGCGGCGCCGGTCCAATCGACGCTGCTTGCAAGCCCTTTGTCGATGGTAAGCCGGGTACCTTGGTCAACCACTGGCTTGGAGAGATGACCACCTTTGTCCGCAGCATCGACCACAACCACCTCATTTCAACCGGCGAGGAGGGCTACCGCGTCCGGGGTGGTGACGGTCGTAAAAATACATGGGTATTTGACGGCTCAAAAGGTGTCGACTTTGACCGCAACATCGCACTGCCCAATGTCTCCTTTGCCACCACCCACCTGTATCCGGACAATTGGAACGTCGCTTCGAGCGAATTCCAGAGTTGGTTCGTGCCGCAGGTGATTCAAGACCGGGCAAAGATTGCGCACGCCGCCGGCAAACCGATCATCATCGAAGAAACCGGTTACGCCGCGGTCGAACCAGCCGACCGCAGCGCCTTTGCTGTCAAGGTCGCGGCCGCAGGCTACGCCGCCGACCGCGCCAAATGGCTAGACCAGGTCTACCAGGCCGCCAATCAAGCCGGCTACGCCGGGACCATGATTTGGCAAGCGGTGCCGAATAAAGCCGACGGCACGCCATATGACACCGATAGCTACACATTTTCTTTCAAGGATCCACCAATGGAATCGATTTATCGTCAGGTTAAAGTTATGAATGGACCGTGAGTTGTGCAGCACGCCTGTCGTCATAGCCACGAGTGGGGGGCGGGGTGCAGAGCTAGGATGAAGCTCCCCCAATGGAACTGGCCCCATGTCGGACAAAGACCGCTTATTCACTCTCGGCGTCGCCTACTATCCCGACTACCTAAGTGAGGGCAAGGAGGCCCGCCTAGCCTCTGGCGAAATCAAGCGCCTCACCGTGGCCCAGCGGCTGCGGGTCGACTTTGAGCGCATGCGCAAAGACGGGATTAGCGTCGTGCGGATTGGCGAGTTCAGCTGGTCCCACGTTGAGCCGTCGCCAGGTGTCCTCCATACCGAGGTCTTCACCCAGACCCTTGACCTAGCCCTCGAGTTCGGCATCAGCGTGATGCTGTGTACGCCCACGGCGACGCCACCCAAGTGGCTCATCGATGCGCACCCAGAGATTCTACCCATCACCCGCACCGGCTACCGCATCCCCTGGGGCGGACGGCGCCACTACGACCCCGTAAGTCCGCACTACCGCGCTGAGTCGCGGCGGATCACCGAGGTCTATGCCAAGGCCTTTGGCGCCCACCCTGCGGTCACCGCCTGGCAAACTGACAACGAGCTTGCCAACCATAGCTCGGCAGAGATCTTCACCGATGCTGTCCTCGCTGCCTTTCGCCTCTGGCTTGAACGCCAGTTTGCCGGTGACATCGCTTCTTTAAATGAAACGTGGTTTACGTGTTTTTGGTCGCAGCACTACCGCTCCTTTAACGAGGTTGAACTCCCACTACACACCTGGACCGAAGCCAATCCGCATCTAGAGCTCGCCTACCGCCGCTTTATGAGCGAGGCCTACCGAGACTTCCAACGCGACCAGGTCGAGATCATCCGTCGCTATTCGCCGGGCCGCCGCGTGACCCACAACATCGTTCCGATGATGTTCGACATCTGTTTATGGCAGCTGTGCGAGGATCTCGATATTGCTGGATACGATCATTATCAAATGCAGGCTATGCCAGATCCCCTGTCTTCGGCTAGTCAATATAATCTCATGCGTTCGTTAAAGGGGGGACGCAAATTTATCGTCCTCGAGCAGCAGCCCGTCCAGGTCAACTGGCAGCAGGTCAACGGACGTTGGGGTATCGACTGGCTCTTTCTTTGGGGCATGCAGGCGGCATTTCTCGGCGCTGAGGGGATGTATTACTTTAGTTGGCAACGCTTCTACGGCGGTGTCGAACAATACCACGACGGCATCGTCCCGCATGACTTACGCCTACCGCAGTCGCGCCAAGAGCTGATCATCGCCGCCAAGACTAAGGTTTTTGCTGCAGTAGCTAGTCACTTCGACCTTAAGGCCTTGCCCTGTCCAACCACCGACGTGCTGATCATCCACAATATGGAGAGCCTTTGGGCTCATGATATTTCCAGCCAGACGACTCTCTGGAACGGCGTTCGCCTGATCGAACAACTACAGCGGCCTTTTTTACGCCACGGTCTCGGCATTGCTATGGCGCCAAGTATCGCCGCCGCAATGGGCGAGCTGAGCAAAGCGAAACTGCTGATTCTGCCTGGTTATGCCTTTGAGCTTTCAAGGTCGGAGATTGCCGCCATAGAGGCCTTCATCGCGGCGGGTGGAAGCGTCTGGTCACTTCCGCGTACCGCGGTCAAGGACCAACATGGCAGGATGTCGCCATACCCACTGCAACTCTTTGCCCGCGACGATTTCTACTTTGACGATGCAGGGGGACTGTTGGCGCAGGAGCGCGAAGCCATTCGTTTGAATCAAGGCGGACCGGACCTGCAAGGTCAGATATGGGCGGAAAAGATCGTCGTCGCCAATCATAGGCGCTGGACGGAGGCCGGGCGATTTTACGGCGGTCCATACGACCAAGCACCGGCCATCATCATGACACGGCCTGACCATGGACATGGAATTTATGCCCATTTTGCCTTTTATCCCGTGATGAACGAGGCCTTAGAAGACTTTGTGATGCAGCTGTTTGACCTCAAACCGCGCCTTACTGCTGCCTTTGACGCCGATGTGCAAACCTATAGCTTTAAGGACGATGGCAGGAGCTTTCTTGCAGCCATAAACTTCGCCGCGACGCCACAGACGCTGACCCTACCGAATGCCGACACCGCGCACCTGGTAAAAAGCTACCGCTCCTCCCTTCAGCCCAACCTGAGCCTAAACGAAGCCGCCGAAGTGCCCTCGCAAAGTCACTTGTGCCTTCAACTAGCGCCACGTTCTATGGGCTTTTGGGAGTTGAGCGAAGCCTAAACATCACCTTTAGAGTCGGCAAAGTTTGCCCACGCTTTCCATTCCTCCCCATGCCTAACGTACAATAAAGTAAGCTCCGCTTCCCCCGACGCCCCGTTCTATACTTCACCCTTCAGGATGACCCTTCTATGCTTGAGCCAGGAGAGCACTCCGCCGCTTTACGGGGAGATGCCGCAGCAAAAAGGCTATATCTACCCGACAGCGCCTATGTGCTTCGGGTGCTGCGCCGGCAGTCAGGCATGATGCTCCTGATCTTTGCTTTAACAGCACCTATCGCCCTGCTGATCGGCGCGCTACAAAAAGATCATATGTCCTCCTACACCGCGGCGATTTACGATGATCGCGACAGCTCTGAAGCCGTGCCGAGGTACCCGCTCTACCCCCGCTTTCCGCAAGTCGCCGATGCTTTTAAAACCAAGCTCGACGATCCTGAGTTTCTTTGGCAGGTCGCCACAGAAGTCGGACTTAATCAAAGGGAGGGCAAAGACCTCTCTGCACTCAAACAGTGGATCACTCGCCACATCCCTGGCACCAGCCAACTATTTAAGTCAAACAAAGGGGACAATGGCTACCAAGATGACGCCAAGGCGAAGGATGCCAATGCCGAATACCTGAGTCGAGCCTTTGACACACAATACGACGACAAAAAGAACACCATTTCGCTGCGTGTCACGACGGACGACGCACTGCTATCAAAGCAACTAGCAGATGCTGCCATGGAACTATTTATTCAAAGCGAACTTCGCTTTGAGGCTGAATCCTATCGCCGCCAGCACGAGGTCTTTGCCAGTTACCTGCATCAGCTCACGCTGTCCGCTGAGGCCGAACGCAAGGCCGATCGTGACCTGAAAAAAGACGATAAAAACTCCGTTCCTGGAGTGACCGCTCAGGATCGTCTGCGCGAACAGGAAACCGAACTCCTTGATAAGATCCAAAGCCTACGCGCTGATGGTGATCAAGAAAAGAGCCGGGCCGCAGCCCTGCGGGCGTCGCTTGAAGCCGACCTTGCCCGCCTCACGACTAAGCTTGAGCCCTCGCACCCGGACGTCATTGCCAAGCAAGACGAGATCCGCCAACTCGGGCGCGACGCCGTGGACCCAGGACAACGCTTGAA
The DNA here is from genome assembly GCA_026390445.1 of Pseudomonadota bacterium. GTDB lineage: Bacteria > Bdellovibrionota_B > Oligoflexia > Oligoflexales > CAIYRB01 > CAIYRB01. The sequence goes on along the minus strand of JAPLFX010000030.1, from coordinate 41,415 downwards.
GATCAACCAGTTGAAAGCCCAGCTCGCGGAGATTCGGGAACAGGAACGCAAGTTGGGCATGCGTGTCACCACCGCTGAAGGCCGCGGCGAAGACTACAGTCCGCGCCAAGGCCAGTTCTTACCGGCACTGTCCGACCGCGTCCGTGAGCTAAGTCTGGAAGAAATCAGAATGTCACGCCAAGCCGAGGCCCCGGCCCTACGTACACGCCTCCGGCCTTTCCTACCAGCATCCTATGATTCGACCCCTCCGGGCAAAGGCCGCCGGCAAACAACCCTCGTGCTGCTATGTTTAGCCGCGATGGTCGCTGCTGCTTCCGCCGTGCTTCGCGAGCTACGCACACCCTTTGCGCGGGATCTTTGGCGTGTAGCCTGGCGCTGTCAATTGCCGGTCCTATCGCAACTAAATCAAGCTGGCCTTAAAGCCTACGAGAGCATCTCGCCACAGCTTGCCACCTTGCTCAGGGACAGCGCCGCCAGCGCCAACCGGAGTCAGAACCAACGTGCTTCGGAGGTCCTCCAATCCTACCGCAGACTGGAGTATGAGCTTCGGCAGCGCTGCAGCGGTCAGGTCGTGCTGATTCAAAGTGCAGCCGAACAGGGACATACCGGTGCCTACTGCTTTAACTTTCTCAATGTCATCTGTACCGAGACACCCGGACCAGTCTTACTGATCGACTGCGACAGCCGCGACCCAGTCCCGTCCAGCCACGACTTGGCGCCGCCAAAGCGCTCCCTCGCTGACTTTCTCGCCGGTCAGGCGACGTGGCGTGAGGTACGCCAGAGCCGGAACGCTGAGCGCGCCTTCGATCTCGTGGCAGCACCCCGTAGCAATGATCCGAGCATGGCGTTTACCCGCTCCGCCGTTGCCAATCTCCTCGCCAGCCTAGCCAAACCCTATAGCCGCATTTATATCCGCGCCTACGATATCCGGCGCATGCTTGAAACCGAGCCGTTTCTCTATGCCGCCAGTGATTGCATCGTCCTGGTCGATGCGCGCTGCGCCACGTTCACCGACGTCGAACGCGCCGTTCAACTCACCCCGACCGCCAAGACCTTGGGCTTGGTTATGATCGGAACTTGAGCCATGCTCGCCGCCTACGACCTAAGACTAGTTCTCGCCGCGATGGCTGCCAGCACCTTGGCCATGGTCCAATATGTCGGGCACGCCGATGATCCAACGTTTTACCTGCTACCCATCGCCACATTTTCTTTGGTATTTGCCGTACCGCTGTTGGCGAGATTGGAAGGCTTTACGCTGATCAGCTGGTTGATGGCAGCCATGGTCCTGTTCGATGAACCGCATAATTTCGCCTACAACGAATGGGATCCGTGGACCAAAATCCTTGGCCCCCTGCTTTACGAACGACTCGGCGAGTTGGGCGTGCCCGGCCTGATCATCACGCCGCTGGAAATATTAACCATTTCCCTGGCGCTATGGCTTATGTTTAGCGGCGGGCGGCGCGAACACTACGCCCTGTTCAGCTCCCCTAGATTTCGATTGGTCACCGCTTTGGCTCTAGTGCTGCCCATGGCCGGCGCCATCGCCATGCTTCGTGGCCAGCTCACTGGCGGCGACCTGCGGCTTGCCTTCACCCAATTTCGCTACATTCCCTACTTCGGTTTGTGGCTGTATCTCGGTTATATCGGCTACCGAAGCCCAGCTCAGCTACCCTTGCTGTTCAAGCTGATCCTCGGCGCCACGATGATCAAATGCCTTCAAGGATGGTATGTGTTCTTTGTTGTCTTTGACATGAAGATGGGCAAGCGCGAATACCTCATCGAGCACATCACTTCAGAGCACATCGCTATCTGCATGCTCCTCGTCAGCTACCTGTGGTGGCACTATCGCCGCCACATCTGGCACACTGTGCTAGCGCTTGCCTGCCTCGTCACACTAATCCTGCCCTATTTTCTCAATCTCAGGAGAGCATCGTTTCTCGGGCTGGGCATCACCCTGGCTCTGCTACCCATCGTCTACTATAAACACATTCGTAGGTGGCACGTAGTCAGCGCCTTCGGGCTTAGTTCAGCCGCCGCATTGGTCTTGACGCTGCTATGGAACACGACGTCGCCACTCGGTATCTTGGTCTATCCTCTAAAGCGATTCTTCATCAAAGACAAATACTTTAGCCTAGACTACCGCGACGTCGAAAACTTTAACCAGTACCACGAAGCCATGGAGTCCCCGTTCACCGGCTGGGGCTTTGGTCATCACATGAAGATGTTTATGCCTCTAACCGACATCTCAAACTTCTACCCGCTCTACGACGTCTTGCCGCACAACAACGTCCTATTTCTGTGGGCCAATGGGGGGCCACTAGCGGCTGCGGCGATCGCGGCCGTATGCGTCTTGAGCTTAGCCGTTGCCCTGCGTCTTAACCGCATCGCCAAGGATGCGTGGACCAAAATACTGGCGTTTCTAGCCTGGGGTATGGTGATCCGCTGGCTGGTTTACGCATACACCGACGTTGGTCTGTTCAAATTCCGCCTGCCAGCACTACTCGGCCTGGTGGTTGGCGTGTCCATCCACAGTTTAGCTTTGCTGCAGAGAAGGGGAGAGTCCGAATATGTCCCGAAGTGAGCACCGACTCGACCATTGTCTTGCCCTAGTCTTGCTTCTTTTCGTCCACGGCTGCGCGGCGAGCGTCGCCGCAGTCGATTTAAGCCAGGCCACGGCCGGCAGCACCTTTAACCGGGTGGGTGACTACGTCATCAGTGCAGGCGACCAAGTCACCATCAAGGTCTTTGGCCAAGAAAATCTGAATGGAACCTATATGGTGGCACCGACCGGGATGATGACCTTCCCATTGATCGGCTTTGTCGCTGCTGCCGGCGACACCGCCCTGCAACTGACCTCGCGCATGGAAAAAGCACTCAAGCCCTACGTCAAGAACCCGATCATTACCGTCGGGGTTGCTGGACACGACAGTTATCAGGTGTTTTTTTCCGGTGAAGTGAACAAGCCCGGCATGATTTCCATGCAAAGCCGAACGACCTTGCTGCAGGGCTTAGCCATGGCAGGGGGCCTCAGTCGGTTTGCCAGCGGCCGGATCATCCTGCTGCGCCAGAGCCCCGGAGGTAACATCCAGCGCTACTCCACGACCTTTTACAAACTGCTCAGCGGCAAAGACCAACTCGATCGCTTCGTCCTCGACCGCAGCGACTTGATCCACGCCGAATAGCTGAGGCGCCGATGACCAAGGTTGTATCGCTCTTCATCATCTGCCACATGATTGCCGCCGGCTTCCTCTTGGAGCGAAGGCCAGACCTGCTTCGTAGCCGGGTTCTAGCCGGCGTGCTGGCTTATTTTTACTCGGCATACGTCGCCTACGCCTACATCCTCAGGTTCTTTCCGGCATGGATCGACCCGACGATGTAGGCCCGCTCGACCTAGCCAAGCTGCGCCAGAAGCACCCGCAGGTCATGCACCATCTGCGTCTGACCAGTAGCCAGGGCCTTTAAGTACAGGGCATTGAGCTGCTCAATCACGTCGCCGTAGGACTTGGCATGCGGTTTAAAACTCAGCAGAGCGGCCGCCGCTGCGGCACGCTCCGCTTGAAACACCACGCTGGCCGCGGGATCAGCAGCAGGATCGAAGCCGACTAATACACCGCTTGCTAGCGTGCTAAAGGCCAGATCCTCGAAGTGCGACAAGTTCCCCCCAGGAGTCAGCTGCAGGGCGAAGGAATTTTTAAGGTCAAAGGCCAGACCCGCGTAGCTGCCGGCTCGTAACTTGCTAAGCAAAGCCGTGACCCTTGCACCGACTGCAGCAGTGAAGGCTGCACTCGCTTGGTCGGCAGCCGCCTTGCGGCCCGGCTCGTCAGCACCAACCGCAGTGTTGCTCGCAGCACTCAACTGCAAGGTCGCAACCAAATCAGCCAGAGCTGCCGCAGGTGCCGGAGGTAGCGTCTTTAGCGCCATGGTGTCCGAAAACACCTGCAGATAACGGCCACGGAAGGCTGCTTCGTCGGTATGTACGGTTCCCTTCCAAACGCGCAGGGCCTTGCTGTTGTTGCTCAGGTTGACGCGCAAGGACTGCGCTCCACCGGTTAGGTAAAACTCGATCAGTGCCGAGATTTGCCCGGACAAGGCCTTGGTCTGAGCTTCCAAAGCCGCGGCCGAGGCTACCTTCGTCGGCGACGCAAACTTAGCCGCGATCTGACTTTTCAGGCCCAGCAGCGCCTGGGTTAGGGTCAGGCTGGTCACTCCTTGCGGATCAGCCGCAGCCACGACGTTATGATAGGCATGCACTAAGCCCAGGGTCGGGTCATTTTCAACATCGTAGCGCAAGCAAAAGGGATCGACGCCGTCGGCGACGCTATCGGCTTCTTTATCATCACAGGCCGGCACAATGGGATCGGTCGGCTTAACGCCTTGGCCGCCATGATAGAGCTCGCTGATCATCTGCCGGTCGTATTCTAGAATCGGTCCATCGGTTCCACCGATGTCACGGAAGATATCTTGTTCGTTTTGATAGTAATTGTAATCCATGATCGACCACGACGCTGGATTGCCTTCGCTTTGCGGTTTGCTTGCGTCTAGAGCCAGTGAGCCCTTAAAATTGTGCGCCAAACCAAGGGCATGACCAACTTCGTGGAACAGGGTCGAGATCATCAAACGCCGGGCAAACTCGTCCACGCTGTCCGGCAGCGCCAGCGCCTCACCGTGTCCAGACGGCCCAGGATCTAGGGTCTGACTCATGTTTGCTAGTGGCAGGTTTAACAGCTCCATCGACCGCACGCAGGCGAGGATCTCGCGACCTCGGGCAAAGGCAAACTCCGGCGCCTTAGGTGCGACCGCAGCGCGAACGGCGGCAGCACTGGCTGGATCGAGTGTCTCGCTACGCTTCTTCCACATCTCGACGCCGATATTGTACCAAGCATAGGGTAGATAGATCAGGCTGTGGCTTTGGTAACCGGTCGCCGGATCCGTCGCCTGACTTTCGTAAGCTGCTCCGGCCTGGGCAACGCTATCGAAATTGATGATGTTGTAACGTGGATCGCCGATTGCGATATCCGCCGGAAGAACCCCGACAAAGCGCATCACCGGCCGACCGAACTCTGGGATGAAGTAGCGGTTCCAGCCCTCCACCCCGCTCTTGAAGATAGGCATCAGACGCTCAGGAGCATTGGACGTGACATACCAGTCGATAGTTTGCCCCTCCTTAATCAGGAAGCGCGAGGCAAAGGTGGTCTTCTCGCGAACCTTGAGGCCATCCTTTTGCCGCGTAACAAACGCCTCCTCGGCACCAAGAAACCGAAAGCGCTCAGCCAAGGGCTCTACCTTGGTGTTGGCCTCAAGACCGGTCGCACCCTCGGGAACGAGATTACTCCGCGGAAAGACCGTCTCCATAAAGGTCTGGACGCTGCCGTTTTTGACCTGCAACGCGGTCTCTTGTAGCAAGTACTCTCCCTCTGGGACAAAGCTCAACGAGCGGATCCACGCCTGCTTTGGCAGATCCACGGCGGCGCCCGACGCAACGCCATCGGACGACAGGCCGTTCATCACTTCATTCATGACCAAGCCGCCGCTGGCGAATTCGACCGTCAAGGTCGCCGCGTCTTCGCTGACGATGTTATAGGTAGCGATCAGCACTTCTGGATGATTGATGTCACTCTCAAAAAGTCGACTTTGGTCGGCGACGAGCTGCAACCGATCGGCGACGCGGCGAAAGGTACAAGGGATGTGCCCGAGTGCTTGCGCCTGCGGAATCAACGCATATTTATCATCGCTGCCGCCGCTGTATTGAAGGTCAAAGCCGTAGAGAAACTCGCGGTGGAACAAGCGGTCCTTGTGAAACACCACGCGCCCGGATACCGCGGTGGATGCAGGCGTGAGCTTAAGGCTTGCTGCCTTGGCGTCAGCATCGTCAAAGACCTTCGGGTTGGGCGAAAGGGACGCAGGTGACACCTCAGGCCGCGTCGTCAGGTTTGCAACCACTGGCTGCATCGACCTGCGGGTGCTATGGCCACTCTTAGCTAAATCAGCCTGGCTACAGGACATTGCACCGCCAGAGAAAGCGATCACCCCGATGAATCCAAACCGACTTAGTACCTTCATGCCATCCTCCTCAATGCTTGACGAACCGGTGCTATATATCAATATTTGGTTAACTTGGCTAGACCGCCAACTTGGCTAGCCAGTCAAAAGCGGCTTTCATGAACCTTGCGACCGTGGCCTCAGCGGCGTAGATTGTTGCCGCTAGGTGTATCTCAATTCCCTGTTTTATAAGGCTCTTTAGGCATGCAAGATGCGGTAACTCCACTCCTTCTTCTAGTCAAAGCAGTTCCTCTGGCATTTTTGGCCTTGTTCCCCGTGATCAATCCCATCGGCACGGCAGTCATTCTGCTCGGCATGACCGGTCCCATCGACAGCGCGACGCGGCGAACGATCGCCGCTAAGATCGCCTTTAATACCTTTGTGTTGCTCGCGATTGTGCTGTTTGTCGGGAGCTACTTGCTGTCCTTTTTTGGCCTGACTATCCCGATCGTGCAGGCCGCAGGTGGCCTGGTCTTAGCCTCCATGGGCTGGCGCATGCTGAATCAGGATGACAGTACAACCAGCCAAAGCCCGGGCGGCGCGGCGGCATCCTATGGCGATCGCTTGTTCTACCCGTTTACCTTTCCGATTACGGTTGGGCCAGGCTGCATTGCCGTAGCCTTAACTCTCAGTGCCCACACGCAAAATGAAGCCTTCGTCAACACCGCTTGCCGCCAGGCCGGAGCCGTCATTGGCATCATCGGAGTCTGCGTTGCCGTTTACCTATCCTTCGCCTATTCCGAACTACTGGCACGGCGGCTAGGTGCCTCGGGAACCAAAGTGATGCTGCGAATGATGGCGTTTATCGTCGTGTGTCTAGGAGCAGAGATTTTTTGGAATGGTGCTGCGACGCTCATCCGTCAGTTGCTCATGAGCAAGTGACAGGAGCGTCGCAGAGTCCAAGGTGGCTGGCTCCGCGAGGGTTCTAGCGCCGCGCCTCTGGGATGTTTGAGTGACGACCGACGTAGCCGCTGTCTAAATAGACCGGCGGCACACGCCAAGTGTTCTCCTCGGTGGCACTAGCGTGCGACTTTGGTCTCGCTCAAGTGATCTTCAAGTTGACCGAAGGCGGATTGCACCGCTGCCTTTTGCACCGTCCACTCCCGCCAGTCGGCCTTTTTAACCTTGTTGAGGAGGTCTTCTGCCGCGTGCTGAGCATCGCGCAAGGCGGCGAGTCGCGGTTCATCACGGGCCCTATCACTGGCACTTTCCTTGCTGATTTGATCAGCTAAGGCCTTGATCTCTTTTTTCCGGCTGCTCAGGCGGCTACTCATGTCGCTCACGAACTGCTTTTGTCTCGTGATCTCGACCCGCTTATCTTGCTTTGCCTCGATCGAGTCAGCTGTTTGATAGGCCTTTTCGGTGTCGATATCGGCCTGACGCAGGGCTGCCTCGATCTTGCGATCGGCTTCGTCAACGGCCTGAATCGTCTTCTCTTCGGCGACATCCTGTGCCTTTAACGCGCGTTCATCAGCGGCATTATAGGCTTCCTCGGTTTTTTCATCGGCTATTGCCTCGGTCTTGGCCACGTCTTCGCTGGTCGTGGTGCAGCCTGTTAGAGGCATCAGCAAAAGAAATGCTACGGACGTTGCGTTTGCATACTTCATCATTCGAGGTCTCCAGGGAGGGGTTGAATCTTGGTTTTAATGGCTTGCGCCCGAAGGATCAAGCGCAACCGTACGCCCGGTTTCAGGATGCCCGGCTTCGGGGCACTGATCTTGGGAGTCCATGATATCCGCAACCGGCCTTGCCCCTGAAGACACGAAGAGTGCCCACGGCCAATCAGGCAACATCAGGCTCCGTGGCGTGGAACCTGTGGTAGTCAATCACCATTCCATCACCATCCTCCGCCGGCTTCAGGATATCCACCAGCCGCATGTTCCATTGGATGGCGGTCGGATCATAGCTATGCCTCGCATGCAGCATATGACCCATGGTTGAATCATAGCCGGTGAGAGAACAAACCAAAAATGCGCCAGCCTTGATCATCTCCTCGCTGCTACGACCAAATAGTGGGCTAGCGGCATTGACTTGGTGCAACACCGTCCACGTCACGGAAAACATCGAACTGCGGTGGCGCACCAACTGCAGATCCAACATCCTATTGAAGCTACGACCCTCCGCAGTGATGCCTGGGAGCACCAAGCTCACATGGATACTTGCATCGGCAATGAAATTGGCACGTTCATTGGCGACCCGAAACATCAGAGTCGGCACACCATCATGAGGGGCGATGACAGCCGCTTTGCTAAAGATCACTCGGGCACGCGGCCGACTGAACTTGGCAAAGACCACCCCAGTGATCATGGCGACCCCGATTAGGGCAACGATGCTCTCTGAGGTTACCATCAAATTAGTCCACAGGGACTTAGGATACATGTAGCCATAGCCGACCGTCGACGTCGTCTGAACGCTGAAAAAAAAGCGATCCATAAAGGAGTCCGGCCGGGCATTGGCAAGACCATCAGGATCGAGGCAGTAAATTGCGGCAAACACGCCATTTAGGGCGAGATAACCGAAGACCACAATCACCGAAAAAAACCACCAGGACCGCTGCAGCAGCGAATAGTAGAGATCACTCAATACCAGATGCCGCATGCCGATGATGCGAATTTTGCCACGCGCATTGAGGACCACCATCGGTTTGGTCTGGCGGACTTTACGAACCATCCTTGATCGCCTCTTGCTGGATAAAAAAAGTCGCAGCAATGAACAGCCCGGTCCAAAGTTGGCGCCCAAAACTGCAGCACCGCTCATCGCTCTATGCATAACCTGCACAACGGCTATCGGCATGGGCCAAAAAAAATCAAGGCACCGACCTTGCCGGATGCCTTGGTTCTTTTGCACAAACTAACTATTTAGTACCTAAACCTGTACACTTAAATCTCAAGCCTCGGATCAATTCGGTTCGGCCAGGACCGTTCTGGAGTTTTTTGCCCGCTCATAGACCTTCAAGACATCGGCAAAATATCCGCTGAACTCCGGCCGCTCCTGCGTCCAAACAAAGTCGAGCAGCTCGGTGGATAACCACGCACCACCGATGATGTTACCGCGAGCATTTAACTCGACCGTATAACGATACATCACGGTCTCGCCAGACCAGTCATCGGTCCCGTTGACGGCGGCCCAGGTCGGATCAATTTCTTTCGTGTAATCCATTTCGGTGTTGATCACGACTTCGGAGGTCGCTTCTGGAGCTGCTCCTGGGGACGGCGCGCGCTCAGTCTCTACCTTAGACCTAAAACCATAAACTGGTTGGTTCCAGATTTCGTTGCCATGGGAGACGTCGGCGACAAAGCCTTTTACGTCCCGTCCGACCAAGTTGACTAAGGCGACGTGGAAAGCGCCAGCATTGATGCCTTTGCATTCCGGGTGAGTTTTCGCCGCATTGGGGAACTTGCCCAGATCGATATTGCAGCGCGTGCCGAGCATTCGCGATGGCGCTGCGCTTAGTTCTCCTTCGTAATAGCTAAGTAAAGCCTTGATGTCCGACGAGCCAAACGGCACCTGGATACCGCTGGCGCCCGCTAGTTTAATCGGCTTGGGCTCAGCAAAATTCAATGCGGCTGGGGCCCAGCCGTGGCAGATGCCTTCCCAATACGCATTTTTAGCACTAACGCGGGCACGCTCACGCGCGACGGTCGGGTAGTCGAAGCGGCCCTGGTAGATGTCATATTTCTCGGCTGGCGAAAGATCGGCCAACTGCGCCAAACTCAGTTTAGCGACGGCCGCCTCGGAGTAGGTCTTGTAGCTAAACTGATCCGCCGGTGCATGGCGCCAGCGTTGAGCGATGCCGCCAAGGTTACTGGGCCAGTAGGTGTCGGTCCAAGGTGTTTCAGGCAATTCACCGGTGAGTGGCAACTTGGAAAATTGCCTTGTGAAGTCGCCCTGCAACAACAGCGGGTCATTGGCCTTGTTCCAAATCTCTTCGACGTGGCTGGAACCCGCGGGCCGACCGCAGCTCCAAGTCAGGCACGCAGCGACGAGTGCCAACATATTTTTTGCTTTCATCAGATTCCTTCTTTGTGCGCATCATGCCGCTCACACGCCCGTATTGCCTGGAGTGGAGATGCCGCAATGATTAGCCAAAACGGACTGCCCCCTCCTTAGCACGAGGACCGGCCGACGACACAACTTATATTAAGGACCAAGGCGCCAGAAATCTGGCCGCCTGGCCGACTAAATTGGTTATGGTCCTTGCCCCACCCGAAACCGGCCACAAGTCCTGGGGAACTGCTCAATACCCCCAATGATCCATATATGTGACAGGCTATAGGGAGTATAGTCGCGCCATGACCAAGCTTTTCGCCAGGCCGAACAGATCACGAGGCTAATATTGGGCCGTGTGCTGCGATTTATCGAAACGATTCTGACTGAGCGCCGTCGCCTCCAGGAAGCCCTACGTCAAAGCGAAGAGCGCTGCAAAGCGCTCGAGGCCGAGATGAAGCAGGCACGCCAGGCAGCCGCCGCGTCAGTCCGTGCCAAGGCCGCTTTTGTCGCCAATATGAGTCACGAGATCCGCACGCCACTCAATGCGATCCTGGGATTCAGCGAGATCCTCGCTGATGAAGACGCCGCTATCAGTCACGACGATCGAGTTCAGTTCACCGCGACCTTGCGCCGCAATGGCACCCTGCTAGCGCGCATGATCGACGACATCCTAGATCTGAGCATGGTAGACGCCGGTAAACTCGAAATCGAAAGCCTGGACCTTTCCTTACCTAACTTGGTCGCCGAGGTTGCGACACTGCTCGGAAGACAGGCGCAGGAGTCAGGTATCGACTTCAAAACCGGTATCGAGGGTCTCATCCCCGAACGCATCACGTCCGATCCGATACGCCTGCGGCAAATACTTCTCCACGTCGTCGGCAACGCCATTAAGTTTACCAAACACGGCTCCGTTGAACTAACGCTCAAGCAGGTCAAAGACAACGCCGGCGAGGATCAGATCGCCTTTTACGTCAAAGACACAGGACGCGGTATCGCACCGGCCGATCAGGTATCGCTATTTCAAACCTTCTCCCCGGCCGACCAGTCGACGACTAGACCGGTTGGCGGTAACGGGCTTGGCCTGGCCTTATCGCGCCGTTTGGCCCGTCTACTGGGCGGCGATGTCACCTTGCAATCCAGCCAGGCTGGACAGGGGTCCACCTTCATGGTCACCGTGCCAGTCGGCAGAGCGTTAGGCGTACCCTATATTCACCAACTGCCAGATCAGCGCCAGCCACAACGCCAGGGTGCCCGCGCCTCCAGCGCCCTACGCCTACAGGGACTTCGCATTCTGCTAGCCGAAGACGCGATCGACAACCAAATGCTTATTCAGCGGCTGCTTGCGGCCAATGGCGCCAAGGTCGATATCGCCAACGATGGTTTAGAGGTCCTGACTAAGGCGTGGGCCAATGACTACGATATCATCCTGATGGATCTCCAGATGCCACGCCTGGACGGCTACGACGCAACGGAAAGCTTGCGCCGGCAGGGCTACCGCAAACCCATCATCGCGCTCACCGCGCATGCGATGAAGGAAGAACGAGAACGTGCACTGAAAGCCGGCGTCAACGACCACCTGACTAAACCAATTAGTCAGAACCAACTCATCATTACCGTGGCACAATATGCGCAGGCTACCGCTCACCATCATGGTGACAGCAATGTCCGCGCTGTAGACAACATACCGTCGGCCTTGCACACGCCGACATCGACGTTGTTGTCATAGGCGAGCTGACTCGGCCCTACGACCAACCAAGCGCTTGAGGACCTGGGGCGCTGCGCCTGCGCTTGGATCCTCTTGCATCACCCGACTCGGCGTTCACGACTCCAGCCATCATCATGACGAGTCTTCTAAAATGGTACGGACACCCTGACTCGAACAGGGGACCTCTACGATGTCAACGTAGCGCTCTAACCAACTGAGCTATGCCCGCATAAGAAAACCGAGAACCAAGTTGTAACGATGCATGCAGCATCTGTCAACAACCTTAGCCGCTATGACCGGTAATTCGCTCCAGGGTCTGCTTCGATACCGGTTCGTAGTGAGAAAACTGCATCGTATAGGTCGAACGCCCCTGAGAGATAGAACGCAGCTGCGTCGAATAACCAAACATCTGCGCCAGCGGCGCAGAGGCTTCCACAACCTGCACATGGCCGCGCAACGAGACGTTGTTGACCTTCGCGTGGCGACTATTCAAATCAGTGATAATGTTAGAAAGATAGGACTCAGGCACGGACACCTCAAGAGCCATGACCGGCTCAAGCAGCTGCGGCTGAGCCTTGCGCAGGGCTACACGCATCGCACTGGCCGCCGCGATTTTAAAGGCGATCTCATCGGAGACCTGCTCCTGAAACGCCCCTCCACGCAGCGTGGCTTTGACGCCAAGCACCGGAAAGCCCGCGATCGGCCCCGCCTGCATGCTCTCCTCAAGCCCGGTCTTGACCCCTTTCAGAAAGGCGACCGGAACCTGCAGCGCCGATGCCTTGTTTTCAAAGACCAGCCCACCTTGGGCGGCGGCACCGTCGAGCGGTTCAATATCGATACGCACGGCGGCAAACTGGTGGATCCCGGCCGACTCACGCTCAAAGGTCTCTTCTGCTGAACCTTTAGCACCAATCGTCTCACGGTAGGAAACCTGTGGCTCACCAACATTGGCGTCCACTTTGAACTCACGCTTCAGCCGATCGATGATGATCTCCAAATGAAGCTCACCCATTCCACTGATCAAGGTCTGCCCAGTCTCCGGATCCACCGCGACCCTAAAGGTCGGGTCCTCAACCACCAGGCGTTCGAGAGACTTAACCAATTTGTCATTCTCAGCAGTACTCTTGGGCTCGATGGCTACCGCAATGACCGGCGTCGGGAACTGTACGGACTCGTAACGAATCGGGTCCTTCTGGTCGCAAATGGTGTCACCGGTGGCCACAAGCTTCAGGCCAGCCATAGCGACGATTTCGCCAGCAGTAGCTTGCGTGACTTCCTCGCGCTGGTTCGCATGCATCGTTAAGATCTTAGCCACCCGCTCCCGTTTACCGGTCCGTGCATTAAACACGGTGGTGCCGACATCCACCGTCCCCGAATACATGCGCACGTACGCCAATTGCCCGACAAAGGGGTCGCTCACAATTTTAAAGACCAAGCCGGACATCGGCGCATCGGGAAGACGCTTGCGGTGCATCACGATCTCTTTATCGTCCGCCGACAGGCCTTCCATCTCCGGCAAATCAAGCGGCGACGGCAGCAGCGCCACGATCGCATCGAGCAGAGGTTGCACGCCCTTATTTTTAAACGCAGACCCGCAAAACACGGGAACAAACTTAAAGCCAATGGTCGCACGGCGAGCTGCGGCCCATAGCTCGTCTGAGGAAATACTTTGCCCCTCTAAAAAGCGCTCCGTCAATGCTTCGTCGGTCTCAGCAATCCGCTCGACCAAGGATTCATGCGCGGCCTGAGCCTCTTCAACCATGTCCGCAGGAATGGCACCTATTTCAAAGGTGGTAGACTTATGCGCATCCTCCGACCACACCCAAGCCTGCATCGAGATCAAATCCACGACGCCGCGAAACTCATCCTCGCGCCCAATCGGCAGCTGAAAGCACACCGGATTAGCACTCAAGCGCTCCCGGATCGACGCGACTGAGGCGGCAAAATCCCCACCAACCCGGTCCAGTTTGTTGATGAACGCAATGCGCGGCACCTTATACTTGTTGGCTTGCCGCCAGACCGTCTCCGACTGCGGTTCGACACCATGAACCCCGTCGAATACCGCCACCGCGCCATCGAGCACACGCAAGGAGCGCTCGACCTCCACCGTAAAGTCCACGTGGCCAGGCGTATCGATAATATTAATGCGATGATTTTTCCAAAAACAAGTGACGGCGGCCGAGGTGATGGTGATGCCTCGCTCTTGCTCCTGGATCATCCAGTCCATCGTCGTGTTGCCTTCATGCACTTCGCCGATTTTGTGGATTTTACCGGTGTAAAAGAGGATACGCTCGGTGGTTGTCGTCTTACCGGCATCGATATGCGCCATGATACCAATGTTGCGGAATGCAGAAAGCTCGGTCTTTTTCATCGCCATGGAAAAACCAACCAAAGTAGGAGGGAGCAAGCAACCGTGAAGAATTTACCCTAAAAAAATAAAGGGCGGCCAGAGCCGCCCCATATCTACTAAACCAGTGCTTACCAACGGTAGTGGGCAAACGCTTTGTTCGCATCGGCCATCTTGTGCACGTCTTCACGGCGCTTGATGGTCCCACCGCGCTTGTTAGCGGCATCCAACAACTCACCGGCAAGGCGTTCACCCATGCTGCGGCCAGGACGGCCACGGGAAAACTCGATCAACCAGCGAATGGCCAGAGCTTGACGGCGCTCAGGGCGCACTTCAACGGGAACCTGGTAGTTAGAACCACCAACCCGGCGCGACTTCACTTCCACCAACGGGCGGGAGTTCTCAACGGCAGCGCGAAACACCTCGACACCATTTTTGTGTGGTGCGATCGATTGCGGGCCTTTGGACTCGATGATGTCAATGGCGCCGTAAAACGCCTTCTCAGCAGCGGATTTCTTGCCGTGAGTCATCATGCAGTTAACAAACTTAGCGACCAGAACATCTTTGAACTTAGGATCCGGAAGGATCTCGCGTTTCGGTATCTCGCGGCGACGTGCCATGTCTTAGATTCTCCCTTTTAGGACTTCGGGCGCTTAGCGCCGTATTTGCTGCGGCTCTGCTTGCGATTGGCGACACCGCTGGTATCCAGCGTGCCACGGATGATGTGATAACGAACACCCGGCAAGTCTTTAACCCGACCGCCCCGGACCATGACCACGCTGTGCTCCTGCAAATTATGGCCTTCACCACCGATGTAGGATGTCACTTCGATACCATTGGTCAAACGAACCCGAGCAACCTTGCGCAATGCAGAGTTAGGCTTCTTCGGAGTCGTCGTGTAGACGCGGACGCAGACGCCGCGACGCATCGGGCTACCGGTGAGCGCGGGCGACTTGCTCTTGGTTTTGAGCTGGCTGCGCCCCTTCTTGATGATCTGGCCAATCGTAGGCATGTATTTGCGACCTTTATCTAATCAAATCAGCATATTGCCGAACAATCCTGGAGTTTCTACAGGACCTTTGCGGCATGTATAGGTACCAGACGGGGTTGCCCAAGGCAACCCCTAAAAGCTTAAAAAACACTGAATCTAGCGAATCCGACCATTAAGACTGTGCCGCCGTTTGCTCGTTCACACCAGACGGCGAGACCTGACGCCGCTGCGTCGTCACCTCTGCCTTCAAGTCGCGATAAACCTTGGCTCCGGTACCGGCCGGAATCAGACGACCCATGATGACGTTTTCCTTAAGGCCGCGTAAGAAGTCAACTTTGCTGTTGATCGACGCCTCGGTAAGGACTTTCGTCGTCTCCTGGAAGGATGCAGCAGAGATAAAGCTCTCCGTCGACAACGAGGCTTTGGTGATACCAAGAAGCAGAGCTTCGTAGGTCGCCTCGGCTTTGCCGTCTTCACGCATCTTTGCATTGGTATCGAATAGATCGTGACGATCCACCTGCTCAGCAGGCAAGAACTTGGTATCGCCCGGATCGACGATTTTAACCCGGCGCAGCATCTGACGAACGATCACCTCGACATGCTTGTCGTTGATCTCGACACCTTGCAGGCGATAGACATCCTGGATGTTGTCGACCATGAACTTGGCCAAGGCAACGCGCCCCAATACTTCCAAGATTTCATGAGGATTGACCTGACCGTCGACCAGCAGCTCGCCTTTACGAACGTAGTCACCTTCGGTGACGACGACGTGCTTGCCCTTAGGAATCAAATACTCTTTGGCTTCGCCGTCGTTATCCGTCAAGACCAGCTTGCGCTTACCCTTGGTGTCTGCACCAAAGCTCACCGTGCCATCGCGATCGGCCATGATCGCCATATCCTTCGGCTTACGAGCTTCGAATAGCTCGCCGACTCGCGGCAGACCACCGGTAATATCCTTGGTCTTGGTCGTCTCACGCGGGATCTTCGCAAGAATATCCCCGGCGTGAACCATGGCCATATCGTCTTGAACGACGATCGAACCGACCGGCAAGTTGTAGATCGCATCCTTCTTAGTCGGTGATTTCATCACCTTGCCATCAGCATCGGCAATCTCGAGACGTGGCTTCAAATCAGCCGTACGCCCTTCGGTCACCACGCGCTGTGTCTGGAACGTCACTTCATCGACTCGCTCTTCAAGCGTCATGCCTTCACGCAAGTCGGTGTAGCGAACGTTTCCAGGAACTTCCGCGATGATCGGCACCGTGAAGGGATCCCAAACAGCCAGCTTATCGCCCGCTGCAACGCGGTCGCCTTCTGCAACAGACAGGGTCGAACCGTAGATAATCGGGTACTTCTCTTTGACCAATCCATCGTCACCGACGATTTGAATCTCGCCCGTACGAGTCAGCACCACGAGCACACCCTCACGGTTGTGCACCGTGCGTAGGCTCTCGAATTTAACCACCCCGGAGAAGCGGCTGGCCTGAGCGCTGGTCTCAACCGTATGGCTAACAGCACCACCAAAGTGGAACGTACGCATCGTGAGCTGGGTTCCAGGCTCCCCAATCGACTGCGCGGCGATAACACCGACCGCCTCACCGACGTTCACCAAGTGACCAGTGGCCAAATCGCGTCCGTAGCATTTAGCGCATGCACCAACCCGGCTTTCGCAGGTCAGGGTCGAACGCACTCGGGCGGATTCAACAAGGCCCTTATCGATCGAGTCAGCCAAAGCCTCGTCGATCAATTGGCCAACTTTTACCAACACGCTGCCATCGGCAGGACGCTTGACGTCTTCAAGCAACACGCGGCCAAGGCAGCGCTTGCCGAGCGACTCCTTGATGTCGTTGCCTTCTCGCAAAGGTACCAACATCAAGCCGTCTTGGGTTGCGCAGTCGTACTCGGAGATGATCGCATCTTGGGCGACGTCCACCAGACGACGTGTCAGGTATCCCGAAGAAGCCGTCTTAAGAGCCGTATCGGCTAAGCCTTTACGTGCACCGTGGGTCGACGTAAAGTATTCAAGGACTGATAACCCTTCACGGAAGTTCGAGGTAATCGGCGTCTCAATAATTTCACCAGATGGCTTGGCCATCAATCCACGCATACCAGCGAGCTGGCGAATCTGCTGCGCAGATCCCCGAGCGCCGGAGTCGGCCATCATGTAAATCGAGTTATTGCTCGCCACCCGATGCTCTTTGCCGAGGTGATCGGCGCGTTGCATAGTCGAGATGTTCTTAAACATCTCCGAAGCAATGCTTTCCGTCACTTTCGCCCAAATATCGATGACCTTGTTATAGCGCTCACCCTCGGTCAACAAGCCCTCGGAGTATTGCTCCTTGATCTTTTTGACCTCTTCGTAGGCTTCCTCGAGCAGCTTATACTTGATCTGCGGAACGACCATATCGCCGATCGAAATCGACAGACCAGCCTTGGTCGAATAGCGGTAGCCGGTGGCGCGGAGTGCGTCAGCAACCAACACGGTCTTCTTAGGGCCGCAGCGGCGGAAGGTTTCATTGACCAACTTGGCCATTTCCTTCTTACCGAGCGAGCGGTTGATCATGTCGAACGGAATTTCGTCCGGCAGAATCTCCGACAGCAAGGCCCGACCAACCGTCGTCTTAACCCTCGATCCACGTAGCCTTACGGTGATTGGAGCCTGCAGCGCCACGCCATCATGGTCATAAGCGGCCCGAACTTCCTCGACCGAACCGAAGACTTTACCAGCACCATGGGCGCCGATGTCTTCACGAGTCAGATAATAAATGCCGAGGACAATATCCTGCGTCGGCACAATCACCGGGTTACCCGAAGCTGGCGACAGGATGTTGTTGGTGGACATCATCAAGACCCGAGCTTCAAGCTGCGATTCCACCGAGAGTGGGATGTGCACAGCCATCTGGTCACCGTCAAAGTCCGCATTGAAGGCAAAGCAAACCAACGGATGCAGCTGAATCGCCTTACCTTCGATCAACACCGGCTCAAACGCCTGAATACCAAGTCGGTGAAGCGTCGGTGCGCGGTTGAGCAACACTGGGTGCTCTTTCGTCACTTCTTCAAGGGAATCCCAAACCTCGGGACGCTCCTTCTCCACCAACTTCTTCGCACTTTTAATCGTCGAAACGATGCCGTGCTCTTCCAACTTGTTGTAGAGGAAGGGTTTAAACAGCTCGATCGCCATCTTCTTCGGCAAGCCGCATTGGTGCAGCTTTAGGTCTGGACCAACGACGATGACGGAACGGCCCGAGTAATCGACCCGCTTGCCGAGCAAGTTCTGACGGAACCGACCTTGCTTGCCTTTAAGCATATCGGACAGGGAGCGCAGAGGACGCTTGTTCGGCCCAGTGAACACCTTGCCGCGACGACCGTTATCAAATAGCGCATCGACGGCCTCCTGCAGCATCCGCTTTTCGTTGCGGATGATGATCTCAGGAGCATTTAATTCGATCAAGCGCAGCAGCCGGTTATTCCGGTTGATCACGCGACGATACAGATCGTTCAAGTCAGAGGTCGCAAAACGACCGCCATCAAGAGGCACTAAAGGACGTAAATCCGGCGGCAAGACCGGAATCACCGACAGCATCATCCACTGCGGCTTTGCCATCAGGTTGCCACCAGCATCCTGTTGGTTGAACGCTTCCACAACCTTGAGGCGCTTTTGCAACTTCTTGCGCGTCGCCTCGGCCTTGACGTCGCGAAGATCACGACGCAGGTCTTCGGCCAAGTCCTCAACCCGCACTTGGGATAGCAGCTCCATGATAGCTTCAGCACCAACACCGACGCGGAACGCACCGTTGCCATGCTCAGCAAGAGCCGTATCGTACTCCTCCTCGGATAGTACTTCAGCGAGTTTGAGCTTCGTTTGGTCGGCATTGCCGGCATCCAAAACGACGTAGGATTCACTGTAGAGAATCCGCTCAACATCCTTCAGCGTGATATCCAAGACCGCGCCAATCCGCGACGGCAAGGACTTAAGAAACCAGATGTGTGCTACTGGAGTCGCCAAGTTGATGTGACCGAGGCGTTCGCGCCGCACCTTGGAATGAATGACTTCGACACCGCACTTGTCGCAAACGATGCCGCGGTGCTTCATCCGCTTGTATTTACCGCAAATACACTCGAAGTCTCGCACCGGTCCAAAGATCTTGGCACAGAACAGGCCGTCACGTTCCGGCTTAAAGGTCCGGTAGTTGATGGTCTCGGGCTTCTTCACCTCGCCATAGGACCAGCTACGGATCTTCTCCGGAGAAGCCAACGAGATCTTGATCGCGTTGAAGCTTAACGGGTCAGTGGGCTTATCGAAAAAGTTCAGTAAATCTTTCAAATCACGACTCCTCTTGAATGGAGGAAAAAATGCACAAGTGCCGACTACTGTTGTTGGAGACCATCGAGCCCAGTTTCCTGCCCGTCATCACGGATCAGGTTGACGTCGAGACCCAAACTCTGGAGCTCCTTCACCAACACGTTGAAGCTCTCTGGCAAGCCAGGCGTCATCGCGTTTTGACCCTTGACGATCGACTCGTACATCCGGGTCCTGCCAAGCACGTCATCCGACTTGACCGTCAGGAATTCCTGCAGCGTATGCGCCGCACCATATGCTTCCATCGCCCAAACTTCCATCTCACCCAAACGCTGACCACCAAACTGGGCCTTACCACCGAGAGGTTGCTGGGTGACCAGAGAGTAAGGTCCAATCGACCGAGCGTGAATCTTCTCATCAACCAAGTGATGGAGCTTCAGCACGTACATGACGCCGACCGTGACCCGGTTATCAAACTTGCTGCCAGTACGGCCGTCATAGAGATCAACCTGGCCGTCATCGCTGAGACCGGCTAGACGCAGGTGGCTTTTGATTTCACCTTCGTTTGCGCCATCGAACACTGGGTTGGCAAAATGCACGCCTTCCCGATACTTGCGGATAAACGACTTCAATTGATCGTCGCTGGCCGACTTAACGAAGGCCTTCACATCTGGGGCATCCCAGATCTTGAGGACGTACTCTTCCACCGACTTGCGATCAAAGCTGGTCGCAATCATTTCGTTGAGGCGTTCGCCAATGCCTTTGGCGGCCCAACCCAAGTGGGTCTCAAGAATCTGACCGATGTTCATCCGCGACGGAACACCCAAGGGGTTAAGCACCACGTCCACGGGGCGACCGCTTTCGAGGAACGGCATGTCTTCTTCGGGTAGAATCCTCGAGACAACCCCTTTGTTACCGTGACGACCCGCCATCTTATCGCCGACCTGAAGCTTCCGCTTAATGGCGATGTAGACCTTGACCATCTTGATCACGCCAGGGGGTAGTTCATCCCCCTTCTTGATCTTTTTGATCTGCTCTTCCGTCATGAACCTGATCAGATTGATCTTGTCCCGAAGGTTGTCCAGGGCCTGACGCAGCAAGGTGTTCTTCTCGGCATCCTTGAGGCTCAGTTGCTCCCAGTAGACATAATCAAGAGCGTTCATAAACTCGTGATCGAGTACGGCACCCTTTTTAGCAACGATCTCGCCGCCATCTTTGGACCGAAGATCTGCGGCAACGGAGTCACCGATGGCAATCCTGGCCATTTTGCGGACCGCAGAGTCCTTGATGATATTGATCCTGTCGCCTTCGTCTTTGCGTAGCTTCAGAACGTCGGTCTCTTCAATCTGCAGAGACCGGATGTCCTTCTCGGCACCAGCACGAGCAAAGACCTTGGCACCAATGACGGTCCCTACGACACCTGGAGGCACGCGCAGGGAAGTATCGCGGACGTCACCGGCCTTCTCACCGAAAATAGCCCGCAGCAACTTCTCTTCAGGAGTCAGCTGCGTCTCGCCCTTGGGCGTGATCTTTCCGACCAGGATGTCGTTCGGCTGCACTTCCGCACCGATGCGGATGATGCCGGCCTCGTCGAGGTTGCGCAGGGCTTCCTCGCCGACGTTGGGAATGTCGCTGGTAATCTCTTCTTGGCCGAGCTTCGTATCGCGCGAGATACACTCAAATTCTTGAATGTGAATCGAGGTAAACTGGTCGTCCTTGACGACCTTCTCGGAGATGAGGATGGAATCCTCAAAATTGTAACCACTCCAGGGCATGAACGCCACGACGACGTTTTGGCCCAGAGCCAGCTCACCCATCTCGATGCCGAAGCCATCGGCGATAATGTCGCCACGAGACACGACTTCGCCTTTGGTCACGATCGGCCGCTGATTGATACAAGTATCCAAGTTGGAGCGCTTGTACTTCTGCAGATTGTAGATATCGACGTCGGCGCCGACCTCGGTCAGAGCTTCTGGATCATCTTCATTGGTCTTGATGACGATACGATCGGCATCGACAGACACCACAGTACCGTCGCGCTTCGCCACAACTGCAGCCCCGGAGTCGCGGGCTACCGTCAGCTCAAGTCCGGTCCCGATGAGCGGTGCGCGTGTCTTGAGCAGTGGCACAGCCTGACGTTGCATGTTCGAGCCCATTAGAGCCCTGTTAGCATCGTCATTCTGCAAGAAGGGAATCAGCGACGCAGCGACCGACACCAACTGGTTGGTCGAGACGTCCATGAGGTCGGCCTCTTCCGAACGCGCAATCTCGCTCTCACCCTGCCGGCGCACACCGACTAAGTCGTCTGGCTTGTGGGTATCCGGCAATGAACACTGGGCGATGACATGGTCACGATGCTCTTCGGAAGCCGAGTAGTAACGGACGGCCTTTTTCGCATCTTCGACGCGAAGACTCCGATACGGGGTCTCAATAAAGCCATACTCATTGACCCGAGCATACGAGGCAAGCGACGAGATCAAGCCGATGTTTGGACCTTCAGGCGTCTCAACAGGACAGATCCGACCATAATGCGTTGGGTGAACGTCCCGTACTTCAAATCCGGCACGCTCGCGCGACAGACCGCCGGGTCCAAGGGCCGACAGGCGGCGCTTGTGCGTGACTTCAGACAATGGGTTTGTCTGGTCCATGAACTGGCTCAGCTGGGAGGAGCCAAAGAACTCCTTAACCACCGCAGAAGCTGGCTTGTTGTTGATAAAATCATGGGGAAGCAGCGTGTCGACGTCCTGCAGCTGCAGCCGCTCACGGATCGCCCGCTCGATGCGAAGTAGGCCAATGCGGTATTGGTTTTCCAACAGCTCGCCAACAGCCCGTACGCGGCGGTTGCCCAAGTGATCGATGTCATCGATCTCGCCGTTGCCGTTCTTCAACTTAAGCAGGTAGCCGACCGTTTTAAGGATATCATCCTTGGTCAGGGTGCGCTGCTCAAGCGGCAGATCCAGGCTGAGGCGTTCGTTTAGCTTCAAGCGGCCGACCGTGCTCAGGTCATAGCGATCGGGATTGAAGAACAAGTTGTCGAACAAGGCCTTGGCAGGCTCGATCGTTGGTGGATCACCCGGACGCAAGCGTTTGTAGATCTCAAGGATCGCCTCGTCCTGACTGGTGATCTTGTCGCTGACCAAGGTGTTCCGAAACGAGGCATCGGCATTCACTTGGTCCATGAACAAGATGTCGAGCTCTTCGACACCGCGGCTGACGATCTCTTTGATGAGGGCTTTGTCGAGGTCAGCGTTCAACGGGATGATGATGTTGCCATCACGGTCCTTGACGTCGCCGGCCAGGACCTTGCCGACCATGTCGTCGGAGGACAGCTGCTGGTATTCGAGACCGGCGGTCTGCATCTGGCGGATCGCGCCCTGCGAGATACGACGGTTCTTTTTGACATAGACCTTGCCGCTCTCGGGGTCGAGGATGTCGGCCGAGGCGCGCTGGCCACGAAGCAGCTCAAAGTTCAGTTTCTTCTCGAACTTGCCATCGCGGACGCGAATCTTTTCTTTCTCATAGAAGTAGTCAAGCAGCTGTGCCTCGGAAAAGCCCAGAGCCTTCAACAGCACGGTCGCATGGAGCTTGCGGCGGCGGTCGATACGGACATAGAGGATATCCTTCGAGTCGAACTCGAAGTCCATCCAGCTACCGCGATACGGGATAATCCGCGCGGTATACAAAAGCTTACCGGTGGCGCTGTTGCGGCCCTTATCGTGGTCAAAAAAGACCCCGGCCGAACGATGCAGCTGCGACACTACAACTCGCTCGGTACCGTTGATGATAAAGGTCCCAGAGTCTGTCATCAGCGGAATCTCGCCGAAGTAGACCTCCTGCTCCTTCACGTCGCGAATCGTCTTAACGGCCGATTCTTTATCGACGTCCCACACGACGAGTCGGATGACCACTTTGAGCGGCGCAGCAAAGCTCATACCACGCTGCCGACATTCGTCGACGGTGTACTTCGGCTCTTCGAAGGCGTAGCTGACAAACTCTACCGAGGCGGTCTCCTGGAAATCCTGAATCGGAAAGACCGACCGGAACACGCCTTCAAGGCCGATGTTCTTGCGTTTGTCGGGGTCCGAAGCCATTTGCAGAAACTGCTCGTAGCTGTTGCGCTGGACTTCGATGAGGTAAGGGATTTCGACGGCTGGAGGAATTTTAGCAAAATTCTTCCGTGGCCGCGTGAAGGATGCTGCCAGGGAGGTCATAGGGCTCTCCTAAAGATCCGTGAAGGTGGCAAAGACACCCTGCCCCAGAAAAGGAACAGGGTTCGCTTTACACCAGATCGCACCATAAACTATCGTGAACCGGCCCATCATTTCGATAGCCTGCACTATTGTCAATAGACAATATCAGATCTCATCAAATGCTTGCGGATCCAGGAGATCATCTTACCCAATCATGCAGTTATCACATGACAAAAGATTAAGTAAGTCCGAAATGGAGGTTAAAAGAGCTCTGGCCACAGGAGCTGCCTGCAGCTAGAGCCCTTATCATCCACCACAACAGGAATCATCCACTGAGTCTGCCGAAAGTTCAAAGCCGGGACACTCAAAACGAACTCAAATTACTTGAGTTCAACCTTTGCGCCCGCTTCTTCAAGAGCTTTCTTGATTTTAGCAGCTTCGTCTTTGGTCACGCCTTCCTTCACGGTCTTTGGCGCGCCTTCGACGAGGTCTTTAGCTTCTTTCAGGCCAAGACCGGTGATCGTCCGGATTTCCTTAATCACGTTGATCTTCTTGTCGCCAGCGACGGCCAAGATCACCGTAAACTCAGTTTGCTCTTCCACAGCGGCAGCAGCGCCACCGGCGGGAGCAGCAACCATTGCAACGGGAGCAGCAGCGCTGACGCCGAATTTCGTCTCTAGTTCTTTAACTAGATCTGCAGCTTCCAGCAGGGTCAGATTTTCCAGAAAAGTGACAACCTGTTCTTTAGTGACGCTCGACATACCGTAATCCTCCTCAACCTTCGGGCTCAAAACGACCCAAAGCGGTATAAAATGATAGCTTTATTGCTCTTTTTTATCTTTGATGGCGTTGATAACCTGTACCAACTGCCTAGGCACACCACTCAACACAGTCAACAGGCCACGATGCGGCGCCACGAGCGTCCCCACTAAGCGAGCCAACAACACATCCATCGTCGGCAGCTCGGAGATCCTCTTCAGCTCATCCGCAGATACGGCCTTGCCAGCCAATACCCCAGCCGTCAGCTTAAAGTTCTCTTTGTCTTTGCCGAATTCAAGAACCGACTTGGCGGCAGCCGCAGCATCACCGTAAACGATGACTAAGCCGACTGGGCCCTTCAGGGCACTGGAGATCGCCGAGACGTGCTCGACGCTTTCCCGAATCGCGACCTTCGCAACACGGTTCTTGATGATCCGAAATTCTGACTTTGATTCGCGCAGCTTGACCCGAAGCTCGGTGAGCTGTGCGACCGTTAGGCCGCGGTATTCCGCAACCATAGCCGCATTGGCCTGCTGCAGACGATCCGCGATTTCACCCTTGAGCTCGTGCTTTCGGGCTTTGGTCATTGCCATGGCGTTATCCCCTTAACTTACCTAGAAAGCGAACTAGTTAGACGCGGAACGGCACTGGATCGACTTTGACGCCCGGGCTCATGGTCGACGACACACCGATCTTCTGAAGGTACGTGCCCTTAGCAGTCGTTGGCTTCGCCTTCAACAAGGCCTCAATAACGGCAGTGGCATTGTCTGCCAATTTAGCCGCATCGAAACTCACTTTACCCACTGGGCAGTGCACGATACCAGCCTTGTCAACACGGTACTCGGTACGACCTGCTTTCAGCTCGTTGATCGCCTTGAGGACGTCAAAGGTCACGGTACCAAGCTTTGGGTTAGGCATGAGGCCGCGAGGACCAAGCACCTTACCGAGCTTACCAACTACGCCCATCATGTCAGGGGTTGCGACCACTTGATCGAACTCCAGCCAGCCGCCAAGGATCTTCGCCGCAAGCTCATCGCCACCGACTTCAACGACGCTCTCGACATTGGCCTGGGCCGCTTTATCGCCTTTGGCGAAGACGACGATACGGACGCTCTTGCCCAAGCCGTGTGGCAGGGCGGTCGCGCCGCGGACGTTTTGATCCGCTTGACGGGGGTCAACACCGAGGCTGACCACCAACTCTACGGTAGCGTCGAATTTGCAAAACGTGGTCTTCTTGACCAATTCGACTGCATCGAGGAGCGGATATTGTTTAACTGCATCGACCTGCGCGGAGGCCGCGCGGTACTTCTTACCGTGTGTAGCCATCTAGATTCTCCGTAGTTCAAGCGAACCGCCTCGAGGACGGGTTCTCCTACTATGTTGATTAATCCTGAACCTGTAGTCCCATACTGCGGGCAGAGCCCGATATGATCTTCACAGCTGCAGCTTCATCATAGCAGTTGAGATCTTTCATTTTGATGCCAGCGATCTCTTTGATCTGCGCCAAAGACACGCTACCTGCAACAGCTTTGCTAGGAGTCTGCGAGCCCTTCTCGACCTTCGCAGCCTTCTTCAGTAGATCCGATGCGGGAGGACTTTTCGTGATGAACGAAAAGGACTTATCAGCATAGACCGTGATGACCGTAGGCAAGATCGAACCGATCTGCTTTTGGGTACGGGCGTTGAACTCTTTCGTGAACGCCATGATATTAACGCCGCGCTGACCAAGAGCCGGACCAACTGGCGGCGCCGGATTGGCTTTGCCGGCAGGAATCTGCAGCTTGATGTAGCCCGTAATCTTCTTCGCCACCTTCAACTCCTTAACCAAGACTGATGCCGGAAAACCCTTAGAAAACAAGAGTCTCGCGTTTTACGGCAGGGACCATAAGTTGTCAAGCGATAATCACCTGACAGTCACTATTAAGTCAGCTTTTGCACCTGACCATAGTCTAACTCGACGGGAGTCTCGCGCCCGAAGATACTAACCAAGATGCGCAACTTCATTTTTTCAGCTTGAACCGCTTCCACGACGCCATCGAAGTTGGTGAATGCACCATCGATGACCTTAACCGTCTCGCCTTTTTCAAACGACTGAGTGGCAGACTGCTGCTTGGTCTGCTCTTTGATCGACTCCGGCGAGGTCAGCCGCAGGACCTCTTGATCGGTAATCGGCCGTGGGTTGCGGGCATTGCCAACAAATCCTGTGATTTTAGGCGTATCGCGCACAACGTGGTTGGTCTCCTCGGTCATCTCCATCTCAACGATGATGTAACCTGGAAAGGCGTTGCGATCGACCTTCTTCTTCTTGCCGCTCTTCAGGGTCATCTCGTGCGAGGTCTTGGGCACGACAATCTCGCCGAACTTATCTTCCATCTTGTTCAGCTTGATGCGATCGAGCAGAGTCGACTTCGCCTTCTCCTCGAACATGGAGTAAGTGTGAACGACAAACCAACGAAACTTGGGATTCTTCCCAGCTCCAGCGGGTAGCGCTTCCTGATGCCCTGATGTTTCGACGGCTTCTTCTGACATAACCACATCCCTTTTACACACTTTAGGCGATGAGTAACCTTAAAGCCTTCGCCCAGACGAGGTCAAATATCCCTACGATCACCGCAAAGATTCCAACCACCACACACACCACAATAGTCATCCGCTTGGTATCTGGCCAGGTTGGCCAGCTAACCTTCCTCAACTCGGTGATCGAGGACAGAAAGTACTCGTTGCGCTCGGCGCTGCTACGCAACCCCAGGGTCACCCCGAGACCAACCGCAGCACTCAACCCGGTCGCGGCATAGTTAAACCACTCGAACCGCTCGATCCATCCGGTTTGGATGCCCACCATCTCCAGCGCCCGGTAGGCGACAAAAGCCGTGACCAGTAGAAATACGACATAGGCCACATTCAACCAGGTGGCATCGTCTTTCGACATCAGAGCGGTCCTTTGCTAGGTGAAATATGGGTGGCAGGCGAGGAGGGATTCGAACCCACAACATGCGGATTTGGAATCCGCCGCTCTACCGTTGGAGCTACTCGCCTAAACACGATCAAAGAAAACCAGGCGCCGAGGCGGCTAAGCCTCAGCACCTAAGTCTATTACTCAGTAATCTCAGCAACGACACCGGCGCCAACCGTACGGCCACCTTCGCGAATTGCGAAGCGCAGCTCTTTGTCCATAGCGATCGGGGTAAGCAGCTCGACGTCGATGTTGACGTTGTCGCCTGGCATGACCATCTCGACGCTGGCTGGCAAAGTGATCGTCCCAGTCACATCCGTGGTGCGGAAGTAAAACTGCGGGCGATAGTTCTTGAAGAATGGCGTGTGACGACCACCCTCTTCCTTGGTCAAGATGTACACCGAAGCTTTGAACTTCTTGTGTGGCTTGATGGTGCCTGGCTTCGACAAGACTTGGCCACGCTCGACTTCTTCGCGTTTCGTACCGCGGAGCAAGACACCAACGTTATCGCCAGCTTGGCCCTGGTCGAGGATCTTGCGGAACATCTCGACACCGGTACAGACCGTCTTGGTCGTATCGCGGATACCGACGATTTCAAGCTCTTCGTTAACCTTGCAGACGCCGCGCTCAATACGGCCGGTGACGACGGTACCGCGACCAGAGATCGAGAACACGTCTTCAATAGGCATCAGGAATGGCAGGTCGATGGGGCGCTCAGGAAGCGGGATCCACTTATCGACAGCAGCGATCAGTGCAATGATCTTTTCGGCCCATGGATCGGTCGCAACGGTTGCTTCCAGAGCCTTCAAGGCCGAGCCTTGAACGATTGGCGTGTCGTCGCCTGGGAATTTGTATTGGTTGAGAAGTTCACGAACTTCCATCTCGACCAACTCAAGCAGCTCAGGGTCATCGACCATGTCGACTTTGTTCATGAACACAACGATCTTCGGCACGCCGACCTGGCGCGACAAGAGGATGTGCTCACGAGTCTGAGGCATCGGGCCGTCGGCCGCGCTCACCACGAGGATGGCGCCGTCCATCTGGGCCGCACCGGTGATCATGTTTTTAACGTAGTCAGCATGTCCAGGGCAGTCGACGTGAGCGTAGTGACGCTCGGCCGATTCGTACTCAACGTGAGCCGTGGAAATGGTGATACCGCGGGCCTTCTCTTCAGGAGCCTTGTCGATCTGATCGAACGGTGTAAAAGCACCGCCGTACTTCAACGACATGATCTTGGTGATAGCCGCTGTCAAAGTCGTTTTACCGTGGTCGACGTGACCGATGGTACCGATGTTGACATGGGGTTTCTTCCGTTGGAACTTTTCCTTAGCCATCTCTTCCTCCCGCTATGGCTGACGCGCCGCGAAACTTGTCTTTTGATTATTATGAGTCCGAAGTCAACGGATCATTTTCGATGAATGGAGCCCAGGATGGGAATTGAACCCACGACCCCGTCCTTACCAAGGACGTGCTCTACCCCTGAGCCACCTGGGCGTATCACTAAATGAGGTAACACTTTAAACTAAGAAACAGACACCGAAAAAGCTACTTTTGGAGCGGGAAACGGGATTCGAACCCGCGACCCTTAGCTTGGAAGGCTAATGCTCTAGCCAACTGAGCTATTCCCGCCCTACACCGCCGGATACTAGCCTATTGGCTAGGATTTGAAATTAGAAATTGGTTGCGGCCGACTTTTTCTTCCGATTCCAACCTCTAAGTTCGACTATGGACCTTCCGCTTGCGACGGAACATGGTGGAGGGTGAAGGATTCGAACCTTCGAAGACGTAAGTCAACGGGTTTACAGCCCGCCCCCATTGGCCGCTCGGGCAACCCTCCAGATCATAGCCAGAATACACAATCATCACGACACTACTAATCGCCCATCTGCTGGAGCTGGCGATGGGACTTGAACCCGCAACCTGCTGATTACAAATCAGCTGCTCTACCAATTGAGCTACGCCAGCGAGCACTCTTCTAGACGCCAACGAACCCGCACTTCAGCCGCCACAAAAAAGAAAAACCCTAATGGTTTCAATATGTTCCATGAATAGCTGAACCAATGAGATACTACGCTTCAGAAACCATGTCAAGTCATGCGTCGCGCTTTTTCATCGTTTCACGAACCTGGCGCGGGACGAGTAAACTCGCACAAAATGATGCCAGCGGCAACGGAGACGTTGAGAGAATCCAAACCACCTGCCAGGCCGGGGATCGAAGCCAGGCGATCACAGGACTCACTGACGCCTTTTGATAAGCCGGTGTCTTCGGCCCCAAGAACCACCACCGACCGCTCGTAAACACGGGCCAGCTTGTGGAAGGGCTCACCCGACATCTGCGTTCCAATGAGCCAGTAGCCCAGGTCTTTAAGCTCACCCAAGGCTCTATTTAGATTGGTGACCACCACCAACTCAGTCAGTGCAAAGCCCCCTTGCGCGGTGTTGACAGCGGCTTGCGTCAACAAGACCTGGCGCCGCTCGGGCACGATCACCTCGCGCACCCCAAAAAAGGCCGCACTGCGAACAATCGCCCCCAAATTGCGTGGGTCGGTGATGTGATCCAAGGCCAGCACGACGTCGTGGGTACGCGGCTGAAGCCGCTTCAGACAGGCGTCAAAGTCCAGGGCTTTGAGCGAGACTCGAGCGGACACCGGCGCTTGAACTCCGCCTGCGCCTTCCTCTTCGCGGTCAAAGACGTTCACTTTGACTTGGTGACGCTGCAGCAGCTCAGTCACGCTGTCGCGTAATCTTTTTGTACAGCGAATTTCGAGCAGTGCCGCCGGGCGAAAGCGAACATATTCCGCTACTGCAGCCAGCCCATCGACCATAAAGGTCTGTGCACTGAAGGGGCTGGTGCGTTCAGCGACAGCGGTGGCTCTACCCCCTCGCTCTTTGACCGGGGTTTTGCCGCCTCTTTTTTGGTTCATTGCGTGACCGCCCGATAATCCTGCCTGATTCCGCTGGCAACCTTGTATTCGAGGTTGTCACCGGCGACCTGCAGGAGAAATTGAATAAGGCTCTCCAAAGCGCGATCAAAATAGGCGATGCGACCGGTGTTAGCAATGCATTGACTGAACATACCGCCAATACAGTCTTTCGTCAGAGCGCCATGTTCGTCTAGATAGATGGAGGCAAAACCATCGGGGTTCAAAGCGGCGGCAAAGGTCCGTAGATCGGCGATCGGTAGGTTCTTGTGCGCGCCTTCGAAGCCTTTACGCACTGCGGCCAAAACATAAGTCAGTGCGTCAACTTTACCGCGTAGTGGCGCTAAATGCGGGACATTGCGCCGTCCTTCATCGACCTCCGGGGTGACCCTGCACAAACCCTGATTGACCAGGTTTAGTAAGGTCGCAACGGTATAGGGGTCGATCAACTTTGAGGCATTTAGCAAGGACTGGACGTGGCTTTCCTGTCCTAGCAAACCGATAAAATCCGCCATGAAAGTGCCTTCGGCTTGTTCTGATTTCAGCTTCTCGCCAGACACCGTTAGCGCCACTTGGCTGTCGGACTTAAGCTTGCTGAGAAAGGAGCGGAAGGCGCAGCCGAAGCTATAGCATTCGGTGATCAGCTCCTGCATACTTTCTTGGAACACCACTTGGGTCGGGGCCAAGCCATGGCCACTCTCCATTTCAAAAAATACCTGCTCGGCCATAAACAATGAGCGTATGATCTGGCGCACCTGCAGCTTGAGCGCCAGCCATAGTTCGGTATTGGTAAAGATGCTGCCGGCAATCAGCACCTGGCCAAACTTACGCGATTTAGTCACCTGTGCTGCGGAGTCGGTCAACTCGTCAAGGCTAATGCGAGCTTCCCGAAAGATCACTTCGCCGAGACGGTCGTCCATGATGTTCGACCCAGCGAACACGATTTGCCCATGGTCAAAGAATAGCCGCTTCTGGCCGAATCCGCTGTCCACCGCCAACACGCCCGAAAAATGGGCAACGTTTAGCCCGAGGAGAAAGTCGCGAAATACCCCACTTGGGCAGCTACCAAAGCTGGTTGGTGCCTTGAGTACGCTCGCCGCCCCATCCCCGAGTGATAGCAACACATGGCGCTGGTCAAGCTGCATGACGCCCCATTTGGACTCGGCCTCGGCGTCAAGACCGGTGATCACAACCTGCCCTTCTTGCTCGGTCACGCTTAGTCTTTGGGTATCCACGGGCATTCCTTTTCCGAGGGCAACGAAACGGCCCTCAATGTCGCAACGGCTTATACCGACTCAGCTTATCAAGAATGTTCAGACACTCAAAATCGAACTTTCACGGGGTGAACCGTCGGTCGAGCAGGATTGCCTGTGGATTAAGCACTAGGGTCTTTGGCCGTGACCGCCAGTCGGCAATTCGATGACCAAGCGGGTGCCATGCGGCAGGTTGTTAAGGACACGCAGATACCCACCATGATCGGTGATAATCTGATTGACGATCGCCAGTCCTAGTCCCGTGCCACCATCCTTGGTCGAAAAATAAGGCTCAAAGACCCGGTCGCGCAGGCCCTCAGGGATCCCCGTGCCATTGTCCACCACCTCGATTCGCACCGTGCTTAATTCTGGCAGCAGCGACGAATAGAAGGCCACGCTGCCGCGCTCGGTGTGGCTACCTAAAGCGGCGATGGCGTTATCGGTCAGATTGACGAAGACTCGGTTCATTTGGTCCCGATCAAGTGGAAACATGGGTAGCTCGCCTAGATGCGTCGTGTCGATGTCGACGTGCGGATAGCTCATGCGATACAGGTTAGCCACGTCGAGTATGACTTCATTGATGTTACCTAGGCGCAACCGCACCTGGGGTAAACGTGAAAACTTCGAAAATTCATTGACCAGGTCACGCAGCGAGTCGACCTGTTTTAGAATCGTATTCAAACAAGCCTCGAAGACTTCTTGGTCCTCGCCGGTAAATTTTTCGTGAAATCTGCGCAAAAGTCGCTGCGCACTCAACTTAATCGGGGTCACCGGGTTTTTGATCTCATGCGCAATACGCCTAGCCACTTCACGCCAAGCCGCCACGCGCTGCACTTTCACCTGTTCCGTAGCATCATCAAAGACCAGTACGGTGCCGAGATCCTCACCGTGTTCGTCGGCAATCCGCGTCCCGTCGACCAGCAGTGTGAGCGGCTTACCGTCGCGCTCCACCTCGAGCTGCGCACTATAAACGTCGTGCGTCATCAAACCGTCGGCGAGTGGCTGCCATATTGCAGCATAGAGATACGGTCCTAAGGCCTCGCGCACATTGACCCCGGTGACGCGACGGGCATCGATCGCCAGGACGTCCTCGGCGGCGCTGTTGACGGTGGTGATCTGTCCAAGCTTATTGATCGCGATCACACCAGCGGTGATGCTTTTTAGAATCACCTCCATATACTTGCGCCGACGCTCGAGTTCCACATTGCTCTGCAATAGCTGACCCCGAGCCTCGTCCGCCTGCGAGCGGTGGCGCTGCAGGTCCTGAGTCATCATATTGAACGATCGTACCAGCTGGCCGGTTTCGTCCTCGCTCTTAGGTGTCAACTTGATCTGATAGTTGCCAAGTGCCACCTCGCGGGTTCCCTCAGCCAAGGCCTGGATCGGACCGGTGATGCCTCTGGCCACATAAAAGCCAAGCCAAACGGCCGAAAATACCACCAGCAATGTCA
The DNA here is from genome assembly GCA_026390445.1 of Pseudomonadota bacterium. Lineage (GTDB taxonomy): Bacteria > Bdellovibrionota_B > Oligoflexia > Oligoflexales > CAIYRB01 > CAIYRB01. The sequence continues at coordinate 8,516 of JAPLFX010000030.1, read as the reverse complement.
TCACGACCAACAGAATCAAATAGCTTAACTTGATCAACTGCGCCCCAGGCCGCAGATTGGCAAAGCTCTGTTGGATCGTTTCGATACTTTTTAAAATTTGGGTTTCAAAGCGCGTCTCCGCGACGACGACGCCAATGAGCGTACCGGTCTTTGGCTCCAGAATCGGGGCAGCGCCCTTAACAATGTCCTGATTGTCTTCGCCTACTACGGTACTTGCGGATTCCATGCCACGTTCTTGGGCAAAGCGGTAGGTCACCTTGGCGACAAAGGAATCTTCGCCTTGGGCTTTGCGCGGACTATTGCTGACGCGACTAGCCCAGATCAACAGCCCTCTGGCGTTGTACACTTTAATGTTGTCGAGTCCATACTGGGCTTCAAAGCCGTCAAGCAGGTGAATGGGAATGTGGTGCAAGTCGCCGCGGGACCAAGGGTCACTGAGTAACACCGGGCTTAGCCTCTGCACGGCTATTCGCGCCAAGCTTTCGAGCCGGCGCTGGTCTTGCCGATAGACTTTTTCACTGACCTCACGCGTCTCGTGCATCGTCGCCCGAACTTTATCGGAAAACCATTCGTCGAAGCTGCTAACAATAAAGCGTGCCGAGACGTAAAAAAATAACATGGTCGGAGCCAATGCGAAAAAAACTAAAGTGGCGACCAGTTTCGCTCGCAGGTTAGAGCCAAAAACACCGCGTCGACGTTCAACGACCAGCTTAGCGACGTTGCGAAACAGCAAAAAGCTCAGGACCAATATCAAAATGACGTTGAAATTGATCAGCCCGAAATACAAAATGGTCGTTAAAAAGACCTGATTTTTTGCGAATGTTTCGCTTAGGTCAAACAGCCTGGTTTCGAGGCGTGACAAGGAGATCAATAATCCCGTCGTCAAGACAATGACGAAGAGTTCGAAGCGGCGACGACGTTCAGCGGCGGATTTGCTTGCGAACGTGGACATTAGCCGCTGACCTTTAGAGGAATGCTGGCAAAGACCCGCCCGCCTCGAATAAATCGCATCGCCACATCACCCCTGTCCTTGACGTTGGCGTTGACGTTGACGTTGACGTTGACGTGTACTTGAACCATCTGCACCAAGACGCCGACGTTGCCCGGTACGTTGGTAAACACGCGTTCAACCTTCAGGCGGTCGCTATGCTTGACGTGCAGGATGTCGCCAACTCGCACCACCTTCCTATCACCGTTGATCGTTAGCTCGGCAAACTCAAGCTCGGGCGGCACCAAGCGGATAAACACCACTCCGGCAAGATGACCTTTGGCGCTGATACCCACGGCAAAGACCTCACCCTTAGCGGCCTCAGAGAATTTGACCTTCAGCTCCTCGGTCGAAAACTCTCGCCCGCCATCTTCGGCGCTGCCTGCGGGGTACCCTATGAGTCCATAAACATTGATCTTTATGTCGTTTTTGGACAGAGGCGGCGACACCGACGCCTGCCGTATCTCGAGGCGGTCTCCAACGAGAACGATGAGTTCATGGTCGCGCGGGACCACGCGCGCCTCGCCGTTAACGAGCACCACGACCTCGTCCAAGCGGTTGGGTACTGGCGCCACAGCCATAAGCGCCCGCGGCAGCTCGGGCCGAACCCAGCCAGTCAGCAACAGGACCAGGACCGGGCCCAAGGTCCAGGCGAAAGACGGAAGCGGCGACCTAGGGTATGGTTTCAGACTCGTTCCTCGCGGTGAAAAACGCTTTAACCGATCGATCTCAATCTTATCATACGTGGCCGTAAGGGAAGAGATTTGCCTCAAGCTGGAATTGAGAGTAATTTGGCGCCAGCGAAAGTACCACATGGGGCCAGATGATTGATGACTCTAGACTACCAAATGGTCGAACGGTTCGCGGACAGTCTTAGGTCTCGCGGCAAGCAGCCGGCGACTATTGAGTCCTACTGCCGTGATGCCCAGCGTTTTCTCGACTATCTAGGACGCTACGACCTGCCACCGAGTGCCGTGGAACCATCGACTCTGATGGGATATCAGGACTTTCTGCGCAGCGATCTCGAAGAACGGGACAACTCGGTACGACGCACCGTGATCGGGATTCGCCAGTTCTTCCGCTTTCTCTCGGAAAGCCGGGCGATCAGCTCGACGCCTTTTGACAGCGTGCCTATTCCGATGCGCGATGAAGCGCTGGGCAAAGGCCTCAGTACAGAGCAGATCGCCGAGCTTATCCACATCGCCCAGTCCGGGCGACCGGCTTGTAAAGCCGCCCGCGACGGAGCCATCGTTTCCTTGCTCGCCTACGAAGGCGTCAAGGCCAACGAGCTCATCAATCTACGGTGGGTCGACCTGATCACCGAAGGCAGTACCTCAAGCCTGCATATCGGTGGGTCAAGAGCCCGCTCGATCCGCCTTTCCGACGCCACGCTAAGCCTGTTACTCGCTTACCGCAGTCAATATCTGAACATTCGGCACCACGCCATTGTGCAGGCGACAGACAAACGCATATTCGTGTCGTTCAAAGGCCGAGACGCCAGTAGTCCGTTACCGGTGATGACCAGACATGGCCTGAAATTCATCCTCTACGAACTCGGCGACAAATTGCCGCTGGCTAAATTAAACACCGAGCAGTTGCGCCACTATGCCGTCAGCTATCTCATCGGCCTCGGCCGAGCGCCGGAAGAGATTATGGCCCATCTTGGACTGCGGCGACTTGGCAACATCGCCAAACACCTAGCTCAAGGCAAGCGTCTGACGGGAGACAACCCGTTGCCGGCGCAAAGTGCAGCCCCGCTGTGAACGGGTCACCGCACCTCGGTAGCGAAGGCGACGCAGCATGGATGGCCATGGCGCTCGACCTGGCGCGCCAGGCCGCACTGCGTGGAGAAGTCCCAGTCGGTGCAGTCATCGTCAAAGACGGACAACTCATTGCCAGCGGCGCCAACGCCCGAGAAGAATTTCAAGACGCGCTAAGACATGCCGAGATCGATGCCATCGGCGCCGCCTGTAAGCAACTTGGTGCCTGGCGACTCAGCGGATGTACACTGTACGTGACCTTAGAACCCTGCCTCATGTGTGCCGGAGCGGTGCATCAAGCACGCATTGATCGGGTGGTTTTTGGTGCCTTTGACCCCAAGGCGGGAGCGATGGGTAGTCTGTACCAAGTGCACGCGGACGTGCGCTTGAACCACCGTCTGCCGGTCACGGCCGGAGTTTTAGCAACCGAGTGCGGCGAGGTCCTGAAGGCTTTTTTTCGCGCCAGGCGCCAGGATTCACCAAAGTAAATCCACCGCTGCTGAAGGTCATTCGACCTTGCGCGTCAGCCGAACCTCGATATCCGACTGACCCAAGGTGACGGGAAACACCTCGCCGACAATATCGCCGGGTTGATCTGGGCCGGCCGATCCGTCTTGATCCAAGCGAGCCTTCAGTTTGAACTGCGCCGGCCATTCGTCCTCGCCCATCATGCGCTGCATGTTGTCCTTGGTTAACACAAAGTCATAAAAAGCTCCCTCGGCATCGCTGCTCAGGGTCTTTCTGAAAGCGCCGAGGGGCATTGGTTTGTCTGGCCCACTAGCGATGATAAACAACGTATGAATGCCCTTGGCCGCAGCAGTCAGCTCTGGAGCCAAGACCACTGTGCCCTTGGCGTAAGCATGCGAGGTCTCGCCCATCCGACCAGCCATCACGGCGGCCACGGCGATGATGATGATGAGTACCAAGCCACCGAACAAGCCTAACTTCTGCATCGCCAACCAACCCTTGTAGAGCCCATCTAGACGCCGGCCTTTACCCCACCCAAGTCAAGCAGTGTGGGACTAAACTCCGCCAAACCAAAGGAGTCTACCATAATGGCATCGTGACGCACCGTATTTGCCTCCTCGAGTAGGCTTGCCTCCGTCGGAGTGATCACCTTGGCCTCGACAGCAGCCTTTACTAGCAGGTTAGCGCGCTTTTTCGGTAACACTCCTGCCTTGATCGCTTGCGAAATCTTTTGCAAGATCGCTGCTGACTGGTGCGACAGCTTGAAAGCATGCTCGAACTTCTCACCGGAATCCCCTGGGCGAGCCGAAAACACGATTCCTGTCGTCAGTGAGTCCCGAAGGACCCCGGCTTCCTGGATCTGCATCGCGAGTCTGTGGCCTAGTCCGTCCGATGGCAGATGCCCAAGGCTATTCAGGCGAGCCCAAAAAGCAACTGGACCGCGAAAAATCCATCCGATGCCTGGCACCGTGAAGTTCTGAAAGATACCATCAAAGCCCTGTTGGATTTGCACCATGCAGTATTGCATGGCCCACTCAAAGACATCCTTGTGTTCGGCTCGGTAACCCTCCGCTTCATAGCGCCGCAGGACAGCGGTAGCCATATACATCCAAGATAAAACATCAGCGTAACGACCGGTCAATTTTTCGCGCAACTTGAGAGTTCCACCGAGGGTACCCATGGCCACATCCGCCATGAAGGCAAAGGACGCCGAAGCCCAAGACAATTTGCGGTAGTAGGCGGCGCCCGGACCACCAGGACTTCCAGCCAGGCGGCCACGGCTCAGGCTGAGGACCAAAGACCGGCAGCCATTGCGCAACACATGGCCCATATGCGCCCAAAAGGCCTTGTCAAAGGCGCTATAGTCCTTGTCCATCAGAGCTTTGACTTCTTTATAGGCAAACGGATGGCAGCGAATGGCACCTTGCCCAAAGATAATCATCGTCCGCGTCAGAATATTCGCTCCTTCGACGGTGATGCTAATCGGCAGACCGATGTAGGAATTGGCAATATGATTGCGGGGACCGCGCGATATGGCCGCACCACCCATGAGATCCATGGCATCGTTGGTGACCTTGCGCGCAAGTTCCGTTTGGTTGTACTTGGCAATCGCCGAGATCACCGCCGGTTTCATGCCTGAATCGACGGCGCCAACGGTAAAGATACGCATGGCCTCCATGAGGTATGTCAGACCAGTGATGCGGGCTAGAGGCTCTTCAATCCCTTCAAACTGCCCAATCGAAATACCGAACTGGCGCCGAATCACGGCGTAAGCACTGGTGAGTCGCGTCACCATTTTGGCGATGCCTGCCGCCTGTGACGGCAACGAGATCGCCCTTCCGGCCGCGAGGCACTCCATCAGCATCTGCCAGCCACGGCCGGCACCACCTTCACCACCGATGATCTGGTCGATCGAAACCACGACGTCATGGCCGCTGGTCGGGCAATTAAAGAACGGCACGCCCATGGGGTTGTGACGTTCTCCAAGCACGACGCCGGGAAGGTTTGCCGGTGCCAGCACACAGGTGATACCCAGGTCTTTGCCACGTCCCAGCAGGTTTTCAGGATCGTAAAGCTTGATTGCCAAGCCAATCAGAGTGGCGATTGCTGCCAAGGTGATGTAGCGTTTTTCCCAGTTGAGACGCACATAAATCTGTCCGTCTTCGCCGCGAAACAGCACCCCGCTAGAGGTAATGGAACCCGCGTCGGATCCAGCTTCAGGTTCCGTCAGGGCAAAGCACGGAATCTCCTCCCCGCGCGCGAGGCGTGGGAGGTAGTAGTCCTTTTGCTTTTTAGTCCCGTAGTGGGCTAGGAGTTCCGCTGGTCCAAGCGAGTTTGGCACCATGACGGTGATCGCGAGAGGCGCGGAATGCGAAGCCAAGCGGGCTACGACCTCGCTGTTGGCCGCGGCAGAGAATCCGAGGCCACCGTACTCCTTCGGGACGATCATCCCGAAAAAGCGCTCCTTCTTGATATAGTCCCACATCGGTTTAGGCAGGTCTTTGGTCTGAAAAATCTCCCAGTCCGAAGCCAGCGCGCACAGGGTCACCACCTGTTGATCAAGAAATGCCTGCTCTTCGGTCGAAACTCCCGCATACTTCTCACCACGTATCCAGGTGAAATCAGGTTTGCCAGAAAACAACTGCGCATCCACCCACGTGGTACCCGCTTCGAGGGCAACCCGCTCCGTTTCTGAAATCACCGGCATCAACTTCAACTTGTCCATGAGTCGCGCCAGGGGGATCGACAGCAGCATGCGGCGCAGCGGGACGATATTGAGCACGGTCAAGGCCAAGGCGAACACCGCCAAAAGCCAAAACGGCGCCGCCAGCAGCCACAACCCGGCAAGCAGTAGGGCGGTCCACAGAAACAGCGGCGCGCCGGTAAAGCCAAGCGCCAAGAGTAACAGGGCAAAAATGCCGCAGCCAAGGACTGGCAGGGCCTCTGAAAGCCATCCATAACCTATCATCATCTTGCCCCTTAGTGCGTGCTCCCCCGGATGGGGGGCCGCAAGCGAGTGTTGCACCAGGCCCGTGGGCCCAGCGAGTGCAACATGGGGCCCAAGAAGGCAGCTCGACAGCTTTATTATAACGCTAACAACCCTCTTCGGGCTATCAGGGCAGGCGAGATTTCTTCGGGGCATCCCGCCCGCTCTAGCGAAGAGGGGCGGTCACCTTGCAATTTATAGCGGATGAGTCAACACAGTCGCCGTTTTAATGACGACGTCTTCAACTGGACGATCGCCGGCACCTGTCTTGACCTTACCGATCGCCTGAACCACCGCGAGACTGTCAGCATCGGCGGTTTGGCCAAAGGCCGTATACTGGCGGTCCAGGAAGGGGACCTTTTCGAGGCATAGGAAAAACTGGCTACCGGCCGAGTTCGGGTCCTGCGCCCGAGCCATCGACAGGGTCCCTGGCTCATGCTTGCGCTCATTGAATTCGGCATCGACGTGGTACCCAGGGCCGCCGGTCCCGGTTCCTTCAGGACACCCGCCTTGGATGACAAAGCCAGGGACAATGCGGTGAAAGGTCAAGCGATCGTAGAAGCCGATCTTGGCCAGACCGAGCAGATTCTTAACGTGGTTTGGCGCGATGTCCGGCCAAAGGTCGAGGGTGATTTTGCCTTTTGACGTGTCGAACTCGAGCTGATAGCGGTGGGTCTTAAAGTCGATCGACTCCTGCGCTTTTTGCACGTCATTCTTCTTACTGCTGCCAAACATGTGCGGCCCTTTCTCAGGCGAGGAACGGAAAGCATCCCCTATACCATTGAGAAAGTCGGCTGTTCAAGCCTTCCGGAAGGTAAGCAACAGACTTTGACCGTCTTCGAGGCCCAAGTGCTCCCGAATGAGGGTAAAACCATTTGCTTGCAACAAAGAACAAGCCGTTGCCACATCCAACCGTGCCTGGGTCTGGCGCTCCGCTTCGGCCTCCAGGGATACGCTGCGGACCTGCTCAAGCTGGTGCTTTAATTCATCGAAAGCCTGGATGTCGCGTAGCTGCTCGCCGACTGCCGCGAACAAGGAATCCATGGTGCTACCGTCGGCACGAAGAGTCAGCAAGAGCAGACCTCCTGGTGCCAGAGAGGCATGAAGGCGTTGCACCAACTCCTGCGGTTCCGCTTCCGTCTGCAAGTGGTAGCACAGCACGGCTGCACCGTAGCGTTGCTGCGGCAGGTCGCTCAAGTCGGCCAAGGCTTTGCGGACCAGCTTAACTCGGCGAAAGGAGGCACAGCGTTGACGGACCTGGCGCAGCACATGTGGGTCGCCATCCACTGCAGTGACCCGGTGCCCTTCAGCCAAGAGCGCCGCACTGAATGCGCCTGTACCACAGCCAACATCCAGGACCCGCTCGACCTTTGTCAGTTCCTTAACGTGCAGTTCGATCAATTGGCGGCGGCCGCTAAATTGGTCAAACAGCCGATCGTAAGCCGAGGCATAGCGAATACGCCGAGTCTCGGCGGCGATCGCGGCGTACAGGTCGGTAAAGAATTTTTGCCGCTGGTGCACCGAATTGACATTTAGGACGACCGACCAACCAACGATACGACCTGAGGCTAGATCGATCAGTGGCGCCATCACCTTTGTGAAAACCATCCGACCGTACTCAGACGAGACATAGACCGCGCGCTCGCGATCGGCGAGGGGCAAGATCCCGTCACCATACAGCTTCGTCACCCGCGCAGGCACTCGCCGGAAGTTATCCAAAAGTTCATACCAAACGCGCACCTGGGCACCGCGTTTAATCTTGTCTTGTCGACCAAAGACCAGGTCAAAAGCACTGTTCCAATCGAGCAGGCGTTGGTCACTACTCAGGATAAACGTCGGTAGATTGGTCGCAAACAAGGCCGAAGCCAGGCGCGAGCTGTTTTCATGCCACAAGGTCAGGGGGTTCTGCCCGCCAGGCCCTTGGTCGACGCTCGCGCCATTGTCCTTTAATACGAATAGATCCTTGGTCACGAAGGCGGTCGACGAGGACCGCAGCCTTGCTAGCGAAGGCCACAAGGAAAACAATCCCAGCTTTACCGCCACCGCGGTACCGATAAAGGCGATCGGGCGGATATGACCAAAACGAAGCCCAAACTTCTCCAAGAAGATCGCTATCAACAATAATAAGACGGCGGCACAGACAACAACACCACCGCAAACCGTTCTGTTTACATCGACTTTTTCTTTTAGAAAACCATTTAGAAAACTACGCATGGAACATCCAATCATGAACAACATCAGGTAAAGCGACAAAGTCGGATCTACCACTGCAATCCCTCTGCCACTTCGATCGTTACGGCTAGTGGACCAAATG
>JAPLFX010000255.1 GCA_026390445.1 Pseudomonadota bacterium | reverse complement strand
TTGCGGATGATGTTGTAAGCCAGGAGATGCATCCATATTTCCTTTCTAACCATCGATGGTCTCTTGCTCCGAAGTACATCCATTTGCAGAACACTTTTTATGGACCTAAGATTTAGCTCTATGCGCCATCGACTGTCATAGACGGTACTGAGATCGGATTTCGGGTACGTCTTAGCATCAAGTGATGAAGCAATCGCTCGTATCGCCGGCGTTAGCATCGATGTGGTATCTGCAGCCAGGCGAGCACCAGGATAAGAAGCATCTCGCTCAGACTGTTCACGACTCACATGCCTATCTGATCCTGTCCGATTACTCGGCCAGAGTAGAGGCACAAAACGGGAAATCGGAAAATTTGGAGCACAGGGCAGCTTTGAGCTGCGCAATGGCTGCGTCCTTGGCGCGGATGTCAGCCTCTGCCTTGTCAACGCGGGCGTCGGCCTTGTCAGCGCGGGCGTCGGCCTTGTCAGCGCGGGCCTTCAAAGTGGCAGACTCGGCCTTTAAACGCTCGTTCTCGGTCTTGAGCTGGGTGGTGTCGGCCGTGAGCCGCTTCAGCGCCATGTTCTGCTCTTGCATCGCTTCGATGACCAGAGGAATCAAGTCGGTGTACTTAACGCGCTTGACGCCGTCGGATCCAGTGGTCACCACCTCCGGTACGATTTTTTCAATTTCTTGGGCAATCACGCCGATTTGTGTTTGGCTACCGTACTTGTCCTCGTCGATCCATTTGTAAGTAACACCTCGGATGGCGAGGATTTTAGCTAGACTGTGCGCCAGGGATTGCACATCCTTTTTATAGCGAATATCAGACAGCGCGTTGTAGGCACCGACGCCAGCGACGGAGCCGTTGACATGTAGCAAGTAAGATGGGGACGTTGTCCCGATCCCGACCGAACCGGAGTTGCTCACAGTAAGCGCGTGCACCGTGCCGCTTGAGTAAGCTACGTCGAGTAGACCAGTTGGCAACGTTGTGCCTATCCCGACGTTGCCGCTGCTGGTGATCCGCATGACTTCGACGAGGCTGTTTGGACTGCTGCCCGCACCGCCGGCTGGGGAAGTTTTAAAAACCAACGGCCCGCCGGCGGCGGTGCCGGTGCTTTTACCCCCCGCAAGGGACAGTCCCCCGCCGGCAATGTCCGCGCCCGATCCGCCTGTGCCGTTCAAGGTCGGAGTCGCTGGCAACGCATTGACAGCGCCGTTCCCCCAGTAAACATTATTTACGCTGATACCCCCGGAGCCAGTCACCATCTGGTTATTCGCCGTGCAGGCAGAGCCCCAACCGAGCGCGAGGCACCCGTTCAGGCTTGTTTGGGCATCGGCGTTGGCCCCTATGATTGTATTGTAGTTGCCGGTAACGCTAGCTCCCGCAGAGGTTCCAACCACGGTATTGTCACTGCCGCTCGCTATGGCTAAAGCAGCCGAATACCCGATCAGCGTGTTGCTGTTGCCAGTGGTCACAGAGTTCCCTGCCGAGTTACCGATCAGGGTGTTGCCGACGCCACTGGTCATGCTGCTGCCAGCACCGACGCCGAAGCGCTCGTTCTGTATGCCGCTGCCCCCTGCTGGATTGGGATTGCTGAATTCGCCGGCTGCTGTCACGCGCGCGATGACCGTACCGGCGGAGTTCATCGTTGCGAATAGGTCCGCAGTCTGCCCGGCCGCGGCCGCGACCACAACACCCGGCGTAGTGATTGTGGTGCTGACTTGCAGCTTAGCATTCGGAGTTGTGGTGCCAATACCGACATTCCCACCTGAAAGCACAAGTTGATTCGTCCCTGCAACCAAGCCATTCGCCGGCAGGTTTAACACTCCGGTCATCGTTGAGCCCACCACAGCGACATAATTCGATGGCGTCACGGTCGACGCAATGTTGACGCTACCAGACCCATTGGTGATGGAAATCCCACTCCCGGCCGTAAGCGTAGCTAGGGCATAGTTCGTACCATTGCCGATAGCGATTTGGCCGTTTGCAGGAGCCGCAGTGAGCCCAGTACCGCCGTTTGCCACGCCTAGCGTGCCAGACGTAATAAGGGCTGCGCTGTGAACCGGCAAATCCGTTGCCGTCAACGCTCGAAGCGACGGTGCACCCGAAGATCCGCTTGGAGTTGCGAACATCAAATTCGCAGCTCCCGTCGTAACACCCGTACCGCCGTTGGCCACAGCAAGGGTGCCGGTAACTCCAGTGCTTAATGGAAGGCTGGTTAAGTTGGTCGCGACACCGCTTGCAGGAGTGCCGAGTGATGGTGTGACAAGTGTTGGGCTGTTTGAGAGGACCAGGCTGCCCGTGCCAGTCAATGTCGAGACCCCTGTACCGCCGTTGGCGACGGCCAGTGTGCCAGAAACTGCCGCAGTAGTGCCAAGATTCACGGTGCCAAAGATTGGTTGGTTAGACCCGTTGACAGTCATGACTTGACCCGTGGTTCCTGTAACACTCGAAAGCGAACCAGCGCCGGCACCGATGACGACACCGTTGTTGGTGATGGTGGCGGCGCCAGTGCCGCCGTTGGCGACGCTGAGCACTCCCGAACTGATGATCGAAGCGGAAAGTGGCGGAATATCCCCTACTATGAGCGCAGAACCAGCAGTGACGCGGCCTTTAGCATCGACCGTCACTTTGGTATAACTGCCTACTGTGACACCGCTGGTGGCGAGTGTCGGGCTTGGGTATGTGCCAACCAAATCACCCCCGGCCGCACCGGATGCGCCGCCGGTACCGCCCCCGACTCCGGTGGTCCAACTAAATGAGCCAGCACCGTTAGTCGATAGCAATTGGCCGGCGCTACCGTCGGCCGTTGGTAAGACCCACGTGACTGAAGCCGCCAAAGCGTCGGGTGCTTTAAAATTTAAGGCAGAGGTATTGCCACCATTATTTAGCGTGAGCACGTTGGCGGCAGTGCCGTTGCCTCTGATCGTCAGGCCCGCATTGGTAGCAATGGCACCAGCGGTGATGGTTCCAGTGGTGTTTATCGAGCTAGATCCCGCAATCAGCGAGGCCCCGTTGATGGTGCCCGCAGTGACAATAGGACTGGTCAGCGTTTTGTTGGTCAAGGTGTCGATGGTATTGCGTCCGACCAGCGTGTCTGTTGAGCTTGGCAGCGTGAGGGTTCCGCTATTGACGATCGAACTCATCAGAGGCGCCGTCAGAGTTTTGTTGGTGAGAGTCTCCGTGGCCGCCTCGGTGACGATGACGCCCGCGGTCGGGAAGGTTGCGCTTGAAGTGACGCCGGTTCCACCGTATGACGCCCCCAAGGTGCCGGAGCTGATGCTGTTGGCCGTGGTTACCGTCGCCAGTGTGACCGGCAACCATTTGCTGCCGTCGTATTGCAGCACTTGCCCAGATCCCGGTGTCGTGGTGCTAATGCTTTGCCCTTGCAAGGACGCGGCACTGGTTGCAGGGGTGCCCCAAATCAAATTGCCGCTGGTGTCTTTCGTGAGGAATTGGTTGGTGCCAGGGGAGCTGCTCAGCGACAGACCGAGGTTGCCGCTGGAATCAAAGGCCAAGGTTTTGCCGTCGACTGGCACCTTCATGGCGTAGGGCATCGCGCTGAGGTGTTGACGCGGGTAGGTGACGTTGTGGGTGTGGTCGGTGACCTCGACGTAGGTGTCTTGGCTGGCATCAAAGACGAGCGCCATTTCCGCAGAGGTCAGTTGGCCGATGTCGACTTGGAAGACGCCGTCTTCAAGTGGGACGTTGCTGAAGGACATATTGCTCACGCCAACCGGGTTGCCGCCTGATGCGGAGCGGAAGAATTTCAATTCGATGTTTACCGGCCCCGTGACTGCGACATCGGAGCTGTTGGCGAGTCTGCCACCGTAACTGAAGACAAATGGGCCGGCGAAGCTTGGCGCCGAGGCGAAGTAGAGTAGGGATGCGGCGACAATGTAACTGAACCGTTGGAGGCGACCCATGGCTATCTCCTAGTAAGGATTAAGACCTCCATCGGTAAACTCCGGCGTCGCCTGAGCTAAAATTAGTTTACTTCTTGATAACAGCAGGTTGGCAGGCCAAAAGGGTGGGGATTTCCTAGCCGAGCCAGGAAGGGCGAGTTCTCGCACGTTTTCAGTGGTCGTACCTACCGTGTGACCCAAGAGCGAGCGACCGAGCGGTTATTTGTGTTCCTCGCGGGTTTATAACTAAACAATATTAAAGATTAAATCGATAAGCATGGGGCAAGGGTAAAGTTCCGTCGTCGTAGTGTCGATAGGCTTGTTGAGGTTGGAGCCTCAATGCACACCCACCATCCAGGAGTCATCATGACCAAGGGCAGCACCACGATCAAATCGCTCGTCACCGCATCGTTCGCGATGGTCTTGACGGTCCTTCTGAACAGCTGTGGCGGTACAGCGTCCTCACCCAAGGCGTCCACCCGCCAGGGGGCAGACACAGGCAATGCGTTAGGCACATGCCCTAAGGCGCAGCTGAGCCTCGCTGCAGTTCCGAACTATACCGACACGATCCAAGCCTTTTTGGCGGCAAAATGCGTCAACTGTCACAATGTGACGAAACCATTGCTCAACACCTATGCGACTGCGATGGCCGGGGCGCAGGTGAGCTTAGCTGATATTCAATCAGGTAAGATGCCCATCGGAAGCACCTTGAGCGCCACGGAAAAGGCAAACTTTGCCGCTTGGGTTGCCGCCGGTATGCCGCAATCCGCGGCGGCCGCAACGCCGCCGGCGGTCACGCCTGGCGTTGGCTCCGGAACTGGTACCGGCAGTGGTGTTACTGTTGCCGTCGGTGCAGGTACTGGCTCCGCCGCCGGAACAGCCAATGGAAGTGGCTCAGTGTCTGGCAGCACCAGCGCTGCGACTCCCACTACAGCGCCCGCAGCTGCAGCACCCGCTGCTGCGACACCGGCAACCTGTGTTCCCGCAACTGGTGGGACGCCATCCGACGCCAATGCGGTTCCAGCGAGCGGTGGTGGAGATCCACAGGCGCCAGCGCCTACGCCGGCACCAGCGCCTACGCCGGCACCATCGCCTACGCCGGCACCAGCGCCTGCGCCTGCGCCGGCACCAGCACCAGCACCGGCGCCTGCACCGGCACCAGCACCAGCGCCAGCGCCAGCACCAGCACCAGCACCTGCGCCAGCGATCACTTACACCAAGACGATTGAACCCTATCTCAACGGACATTGCACCGGGTGCCACTTAGCCGGCGGTTCAAAGCCTCGCCTGGACACCTATGCGAATGCTAAAGCCAATGCCTCCAGCTCATACTCCTCGATGGTGGCAAAGAGAATGCCACGAGGTTTGGGGGCAGCCTCGGCGACGGAGTTGGCCAATTTCCAAGCCTGGATTGCGGCTGGTACACCGGAGTAACAGAACAGTGGAACCTGCCACCGTCCACCTTCGACCATCGAAGGTGGATGGTGTTTACGAGGCGAGCGAGGTCACTTCCGGGCTCGCCTCGTCCATGCCTAGCTCTAACCAGCGGGCGTTGAGGGAGACGATTTGCGGGTCGCTGCCTCCGAGTCGCTGTCTGAGCTTTTTGACATAGGTACGTAGCTGCTGAGTTGCCTCCTTCGGTAGCGACAGGCTTTGATGCAACTGTCCTTTGATGAAGATGTGCGCATCGAGCAGCAGGCACAGCGTATTTGGTTCTGCTTCGGCGCGAGCTAGCCATTGGTAGAGCGCTGCCAAGGTCTCTTGTAACTGGTCGAGGTCACTGCTGTCGCAGGCCCGAGCCAGTCCAGCCAAGGCGTCCGTTCCCTTGATTTGCACCAGCGGTATTCTGGCGATCTGTGAGCGTTGACCAGCCCGACGCAGGAAGGCCAAAAAGTCGCGCCTTTGGGCCGGGGTATGGCGATGGTAGTCGGTCGTGGAGAGCACTAGCCAGGCCTCTTCAAAGCGCGGGTCATGCGGCGACAAAGCCACGGCCTTGAGGCGGGCGATGTCGCGCAGGGCGATCTTATCGATCTGGGCATGGTGGAGGATCTGACTAGGGTAGCCGATGGCTCGGACGGCATTCAGCAGCTCATCCTTTAGATCGTGGTCGGAGTTGGTGATGCGCTCATGAACGGCCAAGATGAGCGAAAGGGCATTGTCCTTTTCGCGGAATCCGCGCCACGCGACGCTGCTGATCTGAGCTAAGACCTGGGCGATCTCGGTGGCGGTTTGGGCATTGTTTAGCTGCAGCGTCAGCAGTCGGTGAATGCGGTAACTGGCGTCGCTTGGCTCGAAATCAAACAGCGCTTGGCGCATCGTATCAAGGTCGAAGTAGCGCTGTAGCCGGGGAATAAGCTGCTCGAAACGCACGATGAACATGAGCACTTGCACCCCTCCCGCGCCGCCCACCGGAATCGGGCAGGGTTCGAGCACCGAGTGCATCGCTGGTGCTTCCTGCAGCAGGCGTTCACGCGCCTGCGGGCCGAGCCAGACAAAGTTGCCGATGCCGCCGTGTTTAGCCAGGTAGTCGAGCATCGCGTTGCGCAACGGCGACGGTAGCGTCGCGATTTGTACATCGTAGCGGGCACGGTTGGCCGTTTGCGTCATGTGCTGATCGATCCAGTCGAAGTCAAAATGAAAGAACCACTGGTTACGCCGAATCAGCGATGCGACGTTGACCTTATCGACGACTTGGGCCAGACCAGGGTCGACGATCGGCAGCAGCGAGACTAGGCCCTTGATGCGCCGCTCGACCAGTGGGCCGGCATCGAGGTACAGGCAGGCGAACATCTTTAGTGCATCGATACAAGGCCTTACCGCCGGCTCGGGATCGATGGCGCCGGAGACTAAATTCGAGGCGGCACTGCTGTGCAACTCGAGTGGACCGAGTACGGCATTAACACAGCGCTGGATTTCTTCGCTGCGGATTTGCAAGATGGACGCTGGCAAAACCGCCTGCAGCTGCGTACCGGGATCATGGTCGATCATGAAATTGGCGGTTTTCAGGCCGATCGTCGCGGCCCAGTTTTTGCGTTGACCCTCGTAGCGAGTGAGAAAACGCAGGGCTGAGGCTGGAGCCAGCTTGGCACTCAGTAGACTATGGTGCTGCTCGCGGGAGACGGTGCGAAGGCCGTCCAGGCTGAAGTACATGCAGCCAAACCAGCTAAACGAAAACACCGTGAGGATGCGGCTGATTAAGCTGCTGCCGTCATGATGGTCTGAGAGCGACCATGCGATGTTTAGGCCGAGGCTTGCCACGGCACCGAGGGCCCCAATCAGCAGCGCCTTGCGTTTTGCACTGTGCTCAGGTCCTGCTGGTAGCCGCAGCCGGATGGACCCCAGGATGCTTTGCGGATCAAGACGCAGCGTCTTGATCTGGCCAAAAGCCAGGGCCATCATGAGTGGCCCGACGCTTAGGATGATATCGCGGGCCATCGAGGTCACCTGGTGGAATGTTGCTAGTGGCACCCAGGATTGCGCCAGAAAGCCAAAGCCGCCAACTAGCGCCAGCGCGCCAGATGCGACGCGCTGCGGTAGTTGGGTCCATAATCCACTGATCTTTAGCAGCTGGCCAATGAAGAAGAAGTAGGCGTAGACGTAGGCCGCCTGTCCAGCCAAAGATAGTGCAAAATAGCTGGTTTCGCTGAGATGGTGGACGCTGTGGTTGACGTCGATGGCCGACGAGAAGGCCAGCGCGGCCGAGCCCGCGGCACTGGCGATGCGGGCAGATTGGGGCTGAATCGTCGCAGAAAAGCTGCTGATAATGGCGGCGCTGCTAAACATCATAGTGAGACCGAGCATGACACAGGTAGCATACGGTAGCTCGCCGCTGAACAGCGCACCTAAAAAGCCGCCACCAGCCGCCAGCTGCAGGCCTAGCATTAAGCTAAGCACTGCCGCCATGGAGCTCATGGTCACTTTTGGATGGGCAGGTCTTATTGCGGGCATGAAGCACCTTTGTCAGCCGGTCGGACGACCTCTCGAACACATAGAGGACTAGGATGCCGCATGGACCTCCGGTCGTACGGCTCGAAGCGGTATTTCGACGGTAAAGCGGGTCCCGACATGAAGCTTGCTGGTTGCGCTCATCGTACCGTTCATATCTTGGACGATGCCGTAGCACAGGGCTAGGCCGAGGCCGGTGCCTTCGCCGGGATCCTTGGTGGTGAAGAACGGGTCGAAGATGCGCGGTAGATGTTCGGGTGAAATACCAACGCCGTTATCGGCGACCTCGTAGACACCGAAGATCTGGTTGTTTGCATCGACTCGGGTGGAGGCTTTGATGCTGACGGTGCCGCCACCTGGTAAGGCTTGGATGGCGTTTTGAATGAGGTTGAGAAAGACCTGGATGATGCGGTTGCGGTCCGTCACCAGGAGGTGCTCGTTGCCATCGAAGTCCTCCTTGAGGTGGATGCTGCCGGCCTTTTGGATCGCCGCGCGGCTAAAGCGCATCGCCGTGCGGATGGCATCCAGAGTGTTGATCTCGGGCAGTTTGGATTTGGGCGACTCCAGGGGGTTTTGCCGGGCAAAATCCAGCAAGCCTTGGACGATTTGCTTGCAGCGCTGGGTCGCGGCTTCGATCTCGACGACGTCTTGATAGTGCGAACTATTCTTGTCCATTTCGCGCAGTAGCATCTGCGAAAAGATCAGGATGCCGCCAAGTGGATTATTGATTTCGTGGGCCACGCCGCCGGCCAGAAGTCCGATGGAGGCGAGCTTGTCTTGCTGCGCCAACTGACTTTGCATCTTTTTCGCTTCGGTGCGGTCGCGGTAGACGTGGACGACGCCGTCCTTGACGCCGTTGGCATCCAGGAGCGGCTGGGCCGTAACCTCATAGAAGCGGTCCCCGCGCACACCCGCGAGTTCAAAGGAACTATTAGTCGTGCTGCTCGCCTGTTTCTTCAGTTGGCATCCGGTGCAAGGGGATTTGCGGCCGGCAAAGACTTCAAAGCATTTGCGCCCGACAATGTCTTTGACGGCAGCTTTGCCGAGCCGGGCGACGGCGAGGTTGGCCTTGCTCACGACGAAGTCGTTGCCGATGATCATCAGCGGATCGACCAAGGCGTCGATCGTGGACATCCACTGGCGCTTTAAGTCTTCGACGAACTTCAGCAGCTCGCCCTCGCTGCTGAGTGGCTGTGCTGCGAGCGCTGCTGCGGTAGCTTTTGCCGTCACAGGTTTGGCCTTCTTCGCAATGGGCGCGCGTACGGTCCTTTTTACGGGCATGACGATCCTCAAGTCGGGAGGAGTTGATCTCCGTCTCTACCTGGGATGTTTCGGAGCTTTGCCAAAAAAGTTGAGGCCCTGGCCGCCTCTTCAGGCTGGCCAGGGCCAATCAATCGGAGCCTAACCAATTTAAGCGCTAGTGGGCAAAGGCCAACTCGGCGCTACCGACTTCGGTTTCGGTGATTTTACGCAATTTCTCAAATAGCTCGTCTTGGTCTTTGACGTTGTCGCCTGGTTGGCGCCAGACCAGAGCGTGCATCAACACAGTGTCCATGTGCTCGACGGGGACGATGGTCACCTCTTTGAGGATCTGCTTCGGCAGCTCGAGGATGTCCTGCTCGTTGTCCTTGGGGATCAGGACCTTTTTGATCCCACCGCGATGCGCCGCAATGATCTTCTCTTTGAGTCCACCGATCGGCAGCACCCGGCCACGCAGGGTGATCTCACCGGTCATCGCCACGTCTTTGCTGATCGGACGATTGGTCAAAGCGCTGGTCAAAGCGGTCGCCATGGCGATCCCGGCGGACGGGCCATCCTTCGGGATGGCACCCTCTGGCACGTGAATATGGATGTCGATCTTGGCGTAGAAGTCGTCATCAAGACTGAGGAACTTGGACCGCGAACGGACGTAGCTAAGCGCTGCCTGTGCCGACTCCTGCATGACCTCGCCGAGTTTGCCGGTGCATGTCAGTTTGCCCTTGCCGGGCAGGATCGAGACTTCGGCGACGAGCAGATCGCCGCCGACCTCGGTCCACGCTAGGCCGGTGCACAGGCCGATCTCGTGGTGTTGATTGGTCAGGCCGATGCGGAAGCGGCGTGGTCCAAGGTATTTGTTGATGCTCTTTTCGGTGACGTTCTCGACGATTTTAAGATCGATGATGCCATCGGTCTTAACCTCGTTGGTATTACCTTCGTGGTACTTCTCCAGGTGCTTGCGTGCCATCTTACGAAAGACCGAGCCAATCTCACGCTCCAGACTCCTCACGCCGGATTCCCGCGTGTAGTAGCGGACTAGCTCTTTGAGAGCGGCCGGGCTGACGGTGACGCTGCCCGTGGACAGGCCGTTAGTCTTGATCTGTTTTGGCACCAGGTACTGCTTGGCGATCGCGCACTTCTCTTCTTCGGTATAGCCGACCAGGCGGATGATTTCCATGCGGTCGAGTAGAGGCTTCGAGATCGTGTGCAGGCTGTTGGCGGTGGCCATAAACAAAACTTTAGATAAGTCGAAGTCGATATCCAGGTAGTGGTCGACAAAAGTCGTATTTTGCTCTGGATCGAGCACCTCGAGCAGAGCCGAGGTCGGGTCGCCGCGGAAGTCCTGGCTGAGCTTATCGATCTCATCGAGCAATACCACCGGGTTGGCGCTGCCGGCCTTTTTCAAGGCATTGATAATCTTGCCAGGCATGGAGCCGATATAGGTGCGGCGATGGCCGCGAATCTCGGCCTCATCGCGCACGCCACCGAGGGAAATACGGACGAACTTGCGACCGGTGGCTTCGGCGATGCTCTTGGCCAGGGAGGTCTTGCCGACGCCAGGAGGGCCGGCGAGGCACAGGATGGGGCCCTTCATCTCGGTGACTAAGGTACGTACTGAGAGAAATTCGAGGATGCGCTCTTTGACCTTCTCCAGGCCGAAATGATCGTTATCCAGGACTTTGCGGGCGAAGTTGATGTCGCGTTTCTCGGCGGTCAGTTCGTTCCAAGGTAGCGACAGCACCGTCTCGATGTAGTTGCGGACGACCGTCGCTTCTGCCGACATCGCCGACATATGCTTGAGTTTGCGCAGCTCTTTGGTGACTTTATCGCGAGCCTCTTCGGACAGCTTCTTCTTCTTGATGAGGGTTTCGATCTCTTGGAGTTCGGCGCGGCCGTCGTCGCGGTCGCCTAGCTCCTTTTGGATCGCTGCCATCTGTTCGTTGAGGTAGTACTCCTTTTGCGTCTTTTCCATCTGCCGCTTGACGCGGGCGCGAATCTTTTTCTCGACGCGCATGATTTCGATTTCCGATTGGATAAAGCCGTAGAGCTCCTCCAAGCGGACGCGCGGGTCGGTTTGCTCTAGGAGTCGCTGCTTGTCCTGGAGCTTCAGATTGGTCAAATGCGCAACGAGGGTGTCGGCGAGCTTGGATTCGTTCTCGATCTGGGCGATCGACAGCAGCATCTCTGGCGGAATGCGCTTGTTCAAGCGGACGTAATTATCGAAGGCCATCTTCACGGTGCGGGTGAGCGCTTCGTTTTCGACACCCGCCGATGCGGCTTCCACCAGCGGCTCGGCCTCGACCATAAAGTATTCTTCGGTTTGCAGGTAGTCGATCACCTTGGCGCGGCGTTGACCTTCGACCAAGACTTTAACGGTACCGTCTGGCAGGCGCAGGAGCTGCAGGATGACCGAGATCGTGCCGACGCGGTAGATATCCTCGGCGCTGGGATCGTTGGTCTTGGCCTTGATCTGCGCTGCAAGGAGGATTTCCTTGTTAGCCGCCATGGCTTGCTCTAGGGCTTGAATCGATTTGTCGCGGCCTACAAACAGGGGCACGACCGTCGACGGAAACACCAAGATATCGCGAAGGGGCAACAAGGGAATACGGACACGCTGCGATTTCGATGCTGGTTCAGTCGTCATACCAAAGCCTCCTGATCGGTCAACTAGCGCCGAATAAAGCAACTAACCCGCCGAAGGTCGAGACAAATTTTACTAGGTGGCGCTCCGAGTCATCTTATCGCATGTGCCAGGGGAAAGCCTAGAAACTTTGATATCGCTGCGTAAATTCTTTGCGACGGCAGATGAGGGAAAAAATAGCTGAGGTTGGCTAGATACGTGGCGACGATTTTTTTGGGGGCTGCTGTGCAAAAAACAGTCAAAAGAAAGGGCCCGACCGACGGCAAGCCGTCGTGGCGGACCCTGTAGGCATCGCTGCTGGACTTAGCTCTGGCTGCCGCCAGTGCCGAATTCCCGCTTCTCATGGCCTTCTTTGCTGTTGGTCTCGGCTTCCGAGCGGTAGACGAGGATCGGATCCGCGTCGGCGACGATCACCTCTTCGGTGACGACGACCTCTTTGAGGTTCTGCTGCGAAGGCATTTCGTACATGACCTCGAGCATCGCCGTTTCCAAGATCGACCGCAGGCCGCGGGCGCCGGTCTTACGCTTGAGTGCTTCCTTCACCACGGCGCGCAGCGCACCGTCGGTGAACTTAAGCTCGACCGTTTCAAAATCAAACAGCTTTTTGAACTGCTTGACGATGGCGTTCTTAGGCTCCGTCAAGATCCGGATCAACGCCGCCTCGTCGAGTTGACCCAAGGAGCAGACGATCGGTACCCGGCCGATGAACTCGGGAATCATCCCAAACTTCATCAAGTCTTCGGTCTGGACTTTGGACAGCAAGGCGCCGACATCTTTTTGCAGCTTGGAGCGGATTTCCGCGCCAAAACCCATCGAAGCCACCTCGATGCGGCCTTGGATGATGTCCTCTAGCCCCGCAAAAGCACCGCCGCAGATGAACAGGATGTTGGTCGTGTCGACCTGCAGGAACTCCTGCTGTGGGTGCTTACGGCCACCGCGTGGTGGCACGTTGGCGATGGTCCCTTCGATGATCTTGAGGAGTGCTTGCTGCACGCCCTCGCCGGAGACGTCGCGGGTGATCGATGGGTTCTCACCCTTGCGGGCGATCTTATCGATCTCATCGACGTAGGCGATGCCGCGCTGGGCCAACTCGACGTCGTAGTCGGCATTTTGCAGCAGGTTAAGGATAATGTTCTCGACATCCTCGCCGACGTAGCCAGCCTCGGTAAGGTTGGTCGCATCGGAAATGGTGAAGGGAACATTCAGGATGCGCGCCAAAGTCTGGGCGAGCAGCGTCTTACCCGAACCGGTGGGACCGATCAGCAGAATGTTCGACTTCGACAGCTCGACCTCGTCGCCTTTGGCTTTGTGGTCGATGCGCTTGTAGTGGTTGTGCACCGCTACCGAGAGGATCTTTTTCGCCGATTCCTGGCCGATGATATAATCGTCGAGGACCTTCTTGATGTCCTTCGGATTAGGGATCTTGCCCGATGGACTGAGCAGCTCCTCCTTCTCGACTTCCTCGGCGATGATATCGTTACAAAGCTGAATGCATTCGTCACAGATGTAGACGTTCGGCCCGGCGATCAGCTTTTTGACCTCACGCTGCCCCTTGCCGCAAAAGCTACAGTGCAGCCCTGAGTCTTTGCCTGCCATGTGTCTGCTCCCCTCTCTTGCGCAACCATCTCTTTGGGTGCGGTGCCACCTCGGCACCTCACCTAAGCACTAGGAGTGCCTCACTCGGCCTTCTTTTTCTTTGCGGAAGGCGCGATTTCGTCGACGATACCATAGTCCTTGGCCTGTTCGGCCGACAAAAAGTAATCCCTGTCGATGTCGTTGGCGATGACTTTCTCGCTCTTACCAGTATGAAAAGCCAGAAGTTCGATCATACGTGCCTTGGTCTTGATAATCTCTTGGGCTTGAATCTCGATATCGGTCGCTTGACCGGTCGCTCCGCCGAGCGGTTGGTGGATCATGACGCGAGCATTGGGCAGAGCGTAGCGCTTGCCTTTGGTCCCCGCAGCGAGCAACCACGCACCCATCGAGGCACACTGGCCGACGCAGTAGGTCCGTACATCGGGACGGATGACCTGCATGGTGTCGTAGATTGCCATCCCAGCCGTGACCGAGCCTCCCGGAGAGTTGATATAAAAATGAATGTCTTTGTCCGGATCGGTGCTCTCTAAGAATAACATCTGCGCCACGATCAGGTTGGCCACATCATCGTAGACTGCCGAACCGAGAAAAATAATCCGGTCTTTGAGTAGCCGAGAGTAGATGTCATACGAGCGCTCGCCGCGGTTGGTCTGGTCGACAACAATTGGTACAAGTGGCATAAAACCCTTCCTCAATCAGCAGGTTAACCGTAGCCGTGCAGGTAGCCGCAAAGGCCCACACTGGCAGTCATTGCGCCCTATTTCGCGAACCCATAGGAATTCTTACTCTATTTTACCTGTTCAGCCAATACCTCTTCGGCTGCTAGCGAAAGCGGAACGGACCTACCATAAGTGGGATCGACGGGTGGGGGGAAACCTTTAGCGGGACAGGGCGTCCCGCTTCCGGCAGAGGGCTTAAAGGGCGGTTGGGATTTCTTTGACTTTGGCGCTTTTGATCAGTAATTCCAGGGCCAATTCGAACATCAAATTCTCTCGGATGCGAGGCTCGATATTTTTCCTGACCTGGACTTTTTGCTTGGCTTCGGTGATGCCGGAGGAGGCCAAAACCTCGTCGAGGCGGGTGTTCACGTCAGCCGCGGTGACTTCGATTTTTTCCTGTTGGGCGACGTGCCACAGCAGCAGGGTGTTTTGGGTCCGCTGCTTGGCGGTCTCGAGTAGGCTCTGGCGCAGATCGTTGTTGCGGAGGGCCTCCTTGCGCTTGGCCTCTGGATGCTGGGCCAACTCCTCCTGGATGATGCTGTCGATCACTTGATCGACCATCGCTGGCGGCACCTCAAAGGGTTGCGCCGAGAGGATCTTGCTCAGCACTGCGGTCTCTAGCTTTTGCCGGCCGAGGTCCTTGGCCCGGTTGGCCAGGTGCTCTTCGACATTCTTCTTCAGGACGTCCGCGCTCTCGAGGCTCAGGTCCTTGGCAAACTCGTCATCCAGCGCTGGGATATCGAGGTGCTTGAGGTCGTTGACGGTCACGGTAAAGGTCAGCGTTTTGCCAGCCAGGTCCTTGTCGCCGTAGGACTCGGGCAAGGTGACGGGGCCGGTCTTGCTGGCGCCGATAGCGGTGCCGACGATCAGCTCTTCGAGTTCGGGGAACAGCTCGCCGTCACCCAGCACCACGCTCATATTCTTGGTGTCGAGGCTCGCCAGCTCCTTGCCGTCCAAGGTGGCGCTGTGGCTGATGGCAGCCACCATGCCCTTGGCCGCGACTTGGCCAGGCTCGACCGGTCGGGTGCGGGCGTGGCTGCGGCGCAGGTTGGTCAGCTCGCGCTCGAGCGTTTCGACCTTGACGGTGTAGACCTCGGCATCGACTTCCACGCCTTTATAGTCGGCGATGGTGATCTCCGGCATGACGTCGACAATCGCGCTGAAGGCGAAGTCTTGGCTCTCGACCGGTGCGGTCTTGGCCTCGACCACCGGCGAGGCGATCGGCCTAAAGGTCTGTTCGCCAAGGGCTTTGAACAAGTGGGTGTTGATCAGTGCCTCATGGACCTCGCCCGTGACGGAGCTGCCGTAGAATTTACGGACGATTCCAAGCGGTGCTTTGCCTGGGCGAAAGCCCTGGATGCGCGCCCGCAGCTGCAATTTGCGATAAGCGTCTTGGAAGGCCTTGTTCACCTCATCCACCGAAACTTCGACGTGGACGCGGTACTGCACTGGGTTGAGCTGTTCGACGGTGGACTTCATGCCCCAGGCTCTCCTGTAAAAACCGAATGTTATCTGATGCTTGCTCGGTAACCGAGGTTGGCGGACGCTAGCAAACTAGGGCCATGGTGTCAAAAAGTATTTAAATGCTAAGATGCTTAAAGATCACCATAGGAGGGCCAGACATGGCAAAGCTGCGGATGCAGGTGTTGATTTTGGCAGTGTGTTTGACCGGCGTGGTCATGGCGAAACACTACGTCGGCAAGATTGCCGCACAGGTTGCTGCCGCAGACGCCGGCACAGCCGTCGACGAAGCACCCAGCGGACCAGGCGTCGTGCAGATGCCGTGAAGCTGCCAGCCAGCCAGAATCGCCAAGCTTTGGACTCAGCCCTTTAGCCTTTGAGTTGTGGCTTTTCCCTTGAGCTAAAACTCTCAGCCAATCTGCAAACGGTCCTCAGCCCCATTTTTTCGATTCACATCAAGTTGGCTTTATACAACTCAGCCAACAACTCGCAATGCCGAGCAAAGTGCGAGATGTCCTTCTTGCTAGCCTTAAGGCCGACACCGGTCGAGGTCTTCACCATCTTGACCTCTTCGCCGACGTTTTGCAGCGAGGTGATTTCTTTATCCCAGTTGGTCGTGACTTTGCCGGCGCGTTTGCCTTCTTTTGCCAGGTCCGACAGTGGGACTGTTGAAGCATCGTAAGGTGCTGCGAGCACCAGTTTCTCTAGGACGAGGATGATGTCGACCGCCTCAGCGGTGAGGTAGGCCTTCTTTGGATTGCCTTTGACAAAGGCGTTGATGAAGGTCACGACCTGAGTCAAGGCGGCGCGATTAGCCAGGACCAGCACCTGGTTTTTGTAGGCGTCCTGGCGTACCGAAAGCATTTTCTGCTTGATGAGGATGGCCAGGAGTTCCTTCAATTTCTGCGGATTTTCGTTGAATAGCTCGATCAGGGCCTGCTCCATCGGTGCCCGGCGCAGCGTCGAGTCCTTGCCGTCCTTTTCGCCGTCTCGGTGCCACAGGAGGCCGATGACGTTGAGTTGGCGCAGCACCGATTGGTAAGGGCGGCCCTTGTCCGCTGCGGGGCCCGCAGCGGCGCCGTTGCTCTCGAGGTTCTTGAGCCGGTCGTTGGTGGTGCGTAGCCGCGACGACAAGGCCGACATCAAGCCGACGAACCACTTGGGTATCTGCTTCATCAGCTTGCCAAAGTCGTCGAGCGAGATCAGCGTG
>JAPLFX010000013.1 GCA_026390445.1 Pseudomonadota bacterium | reverse complement strand
CTGGGAGGGCTAGAAGACTGACAGATGCGGCACACAAGAAGTTTTTCAAGGTCTTTTTCATGAATTTTCCTTTCTGATGCAATCAATCCACTTTAATCGCGGCAAAGTTAACAGAAAGGGCTGAAACAATCCAATAAGGATCCGTATTCAACTGCCAGGCCAGGCCAGAAATCTCAGGCCAGAAATCTGAACCAACAAATACCGCCCGCACACGCATATTTCATTAGTAAAATCATAACGATACAACCATAACCGAAGTCTTTAAAGTTAGGTGCCATGACTTCCGAAAAGAAACAGTCGGATCTCTGCGTCCCCAGATAAGTTCACCTGCTTACGAATAGGTTTGTGCAAGCCCATGAATCTAGTGTGTTCAGGCAATCAATCACCAGAATGAGACGAACATGACAAAATCGATATGGATCGTCGCCGTATGTCTCACTGTGGCCTGCCAGGGCAAAGAAAACGGCAGCCCAAAGGCTGCCAGAAATAGCGGCGCTGATGCCAATACGACGGCTCAGTCCTCAGGTTCCAGCACCGCAGAAGACGCGTCTGCGAATGATCGCAGCACGGCAAAGCCAGCCGATGCCACTGGAACCCCCGATGCGACCGCTGCCACTGTAGCGTCTTCGCCCTCGCCGGCACCTCCGACCTCTTGCGCCAATGTGACCTGCTCGGGACACGGCCGCTGCGTTGAGCAGGTTAAAGTTCTAAGCTGTGAGTGCGGCAGCGGCTACTTTGCCAAGGGCACCGAGTGCCTCCCGCATCCCCACGGCGACCCTAATGCTGACGCGAGGGAGGGCTGCAAAAATCAGATCAACCGTTACCGCGCCACCTTGGGTTTAACGGCCCTCGTACGCGGAACGCCTGAAGACGAAGCCTGCGCCGATCAAGAAGGCAAACAAGACAGCATCAGCAAGATCATGCACGGTGCCTTTGGCCGGTGTAACGGCAGCGGAAACTATTGGCAGAATATGTGTCTGCTGTGGAGTGGTGGCATGTCACCGGTGAACCCTGGTCCCGCCTGGACCGGCGATCCACTGATCGACACGACGGACTGCCTCGGAGCTCTTTGGGGCGAAGGGCCCGGCGGACCACACTACGAGGAAATGATTAAACCAGACATTAAGAAAGTGGACTGCGGTGTTTACATCGATGGAAATAAGCTGGCGACACCCATCCAGAACTTTCGTTAGAAGGTGCCGCCTAACCAGACCTTGGTTTGTTGGTGACGCTCCCGGCGCTTACTGCGGAATGATAAGAGCCGTCTGACTAGCGGCCATCCACCCTTGCGAGGGCGACTCTACCGCACCAAGGACCGCAGCCCCTAGGGTCGTATCCTTATAGTAAAAGGTGATGCTCGAGGCACCAGCGGCGATCGTCGCCGACGTCATCTGTTGCGTGCAGCCCTGATCGCTATAGAACAGGCCCGTCGAAGTATTGCTGCTGATCAGCTGAAAGTTAACCGCGGTATTGACCGTTCCCGTCGAGCCCGTGGCCGTTTTAGTCTGCAAGGTGAGCGTCCCGCAGGTCCCGGTGACGAGTGAGAGCTGGGCATTGGTAAAGGTGAGGGTATTGGCTGCGGCGATCTGGGCCGTCTGGCTGGCACCGTTCCACCCGAGACCGGAGGTTTCTGTCGCCTTTAGAGTGGGCGTCCCAGCACCCGCGTCTTTGTAAAAAACGACCGTGCTTGAGGTATTCGCTGCTTGCTGGATCGAGGTGATGCTTGTCTGACAGCCAGGGTCAGAATAAAAGGCACCGGTGGGGGATGAACTAGTCGCCAGATTGATCGTGACTGCCGACGGGGGGCTCAATGCGCCGTTGTTCATATCCACCGATTGGATGGTTAGCGTGCCACAGATACTGGTATCCTGGGTCAGCGAGCCGCCGCTAAATGCCAGACTATGATTAGATATCAGCGCGGTTTCGCTCGCCGGACTCAGTCCTAAGCCCGCGCCATCCGTTGCCGACAAGGTGGGAGAGCCGGCAGCGCTGTCGGAATAAAATAGGGAGGCGCTACTGGCGCCTGCCTGAACCTGCACCGACCTCGTCGGCGACGAGCAGTCGGCATTGACGGAGAATGTTCCGCCCTTCGATGTGGTGGACAGGTTGACAGGGACCGGGGTCGTTGCCACAGTCGGGATATTGCCAGGTGCCTGTAGCGTCACGGTCAAAGCGCCGCAAGCTGCAACAGCCTGAATAAGATTCGCCGGTGAGAAGACCAATTGGGTGGCAGCGGCGCTGGCGGTGATGCTTGCAGTCTCGCTCGCAGGCCTCAGTCCTGCGCCAGAAGCATCGGTGGCAGTCAAGATCGGAGTCCCGACCATGGCATCTTTATAATAGATCCCAACCGTGCTGCCACCGGCGGCGATTTGCGTCGATGTGATGCGGGTCAAGCAGGTGCTATCGCTATAAAAGGCTCCCGACTTGGTGGACGTTGCGCTGAGATTGATGGAAATGGTCGATGCGGCAGCGGTTAAATTGCCGTTTTGGTCTTCCAGATTGATGGACAGTGCACCACAAACACCCGTAGCCTGGCTTAGATTACTCGGCGCAAAGACCAACTGAGTCGCACTTGAGGCACCGATCGTCGCCGTCGCCGCTGCCGGGCTCAGCCCTAAGCCGGATGCGTCGGTCGCCGCTAACATGGCCGTCCCAACACGGCTATCTTTGTAATAGAATGCGACGGTGCTAGCCCCTACAACAATCTGGGCCGAACTCACCGCTGCAGTACACCCGGCGTCGCGGTAAAAGGCCCCGCCTGCCGAGGAGCTGGTTAGGGTTGCCGTTTCTGCGGCTGTAGCAGCTGCTGTAACATTGTTGGCATCAGCGATATTCAGTGAAATAGCACCGCACACATTGACATTCTGCGTCAGAGTGTCCGGAACAAAGCCTAACTTGGCCGGTGCACCACCCGCTTTCGTCGACGATTTACTCTCGACACCAACGACCGTGATGTTGACTGTACCGGCCGATGCTCCGGTTTGATGATTGATCAGCGTAATAGGCACCGTCTGCGAGCCATTCGCAACCACCGTAACACTGCCGGTGCCGCGTTGCTTAATGCGATCGCCTTTGTCTTCTAGAGAGACGATGATCAAATAGGTTGCCGGATTAAGCGGCTGACTCGTGATGACTTGACCATCTTGATAGGGGACTTCGATACTTTGTACGACGCAAGAGAGGTCCTCGTTTGAGCTGGATTTCCCTGCGGCAGGCTGACTACTAGCCCAGTTTGAATATCCATCGCTAGAGCCCTTTCCCGCGTTCGCAAACCAGTCTTGATGGGCCGTAAAAAAGTTCTTGATGGTGTCGTGGCGCAAAAATCCCCATACCGGGTGATACTTCCAGCCGAAGGCGCAGCTGGAAACCGTTGCGGTGGTGGTTGCGGTAGTGGTCGCAGAGCAACCAGATTGATTGAGAAATAGAACGCGGACCTTGGCGACTTCGGGCATCACCGATCCCTTTGGAATATTCAGTTGTACATAATGGCCACACAAATTCACCGGCTTGCTTTTGACGATGCGATCATCGGCGACCGTTTGGGTCGCCGCTTTTGTAGCCGCACTGCCAGCACTGGGGGCCGATACGTTTGCCGCATTAACGGCGCCATGGTCGACCGCCTGAGGAGCCGTATGAACGGCTGCGACTGTCGTACTGGGCGCGGAGCGCAGCGATTCGGGTTGGGCTTTACATGCCGTCATGGACAGCAGACCAAAACATATGTTGAAAAAATGGTGATTTTTGACAACCATAAAAACCTCTGCCTTTATCAAGTTAAACAGGATATTAAACTTCTCTGCTTGGTGAATTTAATCATATTTTCCGCTGACCATACCGACCCTAGGGCTTAGTTGCATAAATCCTGCCCTCCTGCCTTCCCGGACTCCCAGTTGCGCGGAAAAAGGCCGCTGCCCAAAAACTGGGAGGACGGGAAGGCAGGAGGGCAGGATTTATGCAACAATGCCTCACGCTAGGTATGTTCAAGAAAAAATCAACTTACCTTGAGCTTCTTAATCAAATGTTTTTTATAACAAAATGTTAGTGTATCCGCCTTAAGCACGCAACCCAGCTTGGTGGGAAGGCCATACTGATCGCAACGACCAGCGGCATGAGGCAAAAATCATTAAACCTGAGATCAACAAAGTGGACTGCGGTGTTTACATCGATGAAAATAAACTTGCGCCACCGTCTCAGAACTTTCGTTAGGAGGTGCCCCCTGATCTCGCGAGTCGCCAAGACATGTGGAAAAAATCTAGGACTCGCTGCCCTCAGCTCGGCCCTGGTCGCAGCATCGTGCAATACGGCCAGAGGGCCTCAGGACAACGGAGGCAGCAGACAGGCAAACCCCGCGGTGGCCAATGGTAGCGGCTCGCCGGGGCCCGGAGGCGACGCCCATGCCAACAATGGCACACCTTCACCGCCTGCAGGCGACAGCGGTACAGCACCCGCTGGAGGCAGTGGCACCGGAAGCGGCGGTAGCGGTCCAGCGGCTGGTGGCAACGTACCCAAGATCAGCGGCAATCCGACAAACACGTTTGTCGCGCCCGAGCAGCACGGCAACATCTGGCGCTTTACCTTTGGCGACACGGTTGCCGAAATTGACGCTTCGGCCGGCGCCTCGATTCAGACCTTCGCCTACCACGGGGTCAATGTGTTAGCCGCCTCGTCATGGTTTCGTCCGAGTCCGCAAGCACGCTATACCTGGCCACCACCGCCGGAGATCGAAACCGCACCGTTCACTCCTAGCCTCCTGAACAATGTCGTCACGTTCACTGGTGCGGTGAGTAGGACCTTGGGCTTGCAGGCGTCCAAACGCGTCTGGGCAGATACGGCCGACCAGACTCTAAACATCGAATACACGCTTACCAACCGCGGCAGCGTCGCCGCCAGTTGGGCGCCATGGGAGGTTAGCCGCGTGCACCCCACTGGCCTGACCTACTTTCCCGAAGGCAAGCCCATCAATGCCAAGGCCAACGTCCAAGGCATCGGACCGCTCACCGTGACAACGCTTGCTGGAGTCACGTGGTTAGACCTGCAAGCGGCATCGCTGAATCCAGGCAAATATATCGTCGGCCGCGACGGCGCCGAGGGCTGGGTTGCCCATGTCGAGTCTGGCCTGGTGTTCATCAAGAGCTTTGTCGATACGCCGCCAGAACAGCTTGGCCCAGGCGAGGGCGAAATCCAGCTCTACACTGAGGCACCACCAACATCTGATAAGTTCCTTGAGGTCGAAGACGAAGGCCCGATGGTCGCGATGGCTCCCGGCAGCTCGACGTCATGGACCGTACACTGGCGTTTGCGTCCTTTACCGAGCAACCAGTCGGCGACCGTTGGCAATGCTGGGCTCGTGCAGTGGACGCGCGGCGTACTTGGTGTCGGCGCAGCGGTTCCGGCTGGTCCATAAGCTTAACAGGAGGCTCTCTGAGCCTACACCGGTAGCCGCGCTCATCCAGCAGCTATTTCACATGCACCGTCAACGGTTGATCAACCGCACCGGTCATGACAATCGGCGCCGATCCCGATGCCTTTGGCGTCGTACTCGTCCCGTCTACCTGCAGCACCGTCACCGTATAGGTATCGACGGACACTCCCGGCGAAGTGATGGAATTGACTGTTTGGGCCTGAAAGACCAGAGTCTGTTTGAACGGATTGGTTGGGGCAAAGACGACCTCAAGATGCGTCTTAGCGGCAGGGTCCGCAGCGGCAGGTAACTCCGGGATGGACAGCTTGACCGTGCGCAGCGCCGAGCTTGGTTCGGCGGCAGCAGCTTTGATACCGTTGCTTGCGAGCAACACATCGAGGCGATTGATCGCATCGTCGTCTTTACTTTGCTTGGTTAATGCCGTGGTGGCATCGCCCAGCTGGGCCGGACGGTGGCCATCAGCCAGGCCGTCGTGAGCCGCGTCTTCCTTGCCGAGCAGCAGGGTACCCGAGGTCACTTGGTAAACGTTAAAATCGCTAGGCGATTTAAACAAACCAATGGCCAAAGGCGTCGTCGTGATACACGGGTTATTGGTCAAGTCCTTTGGCAATCCCGCCGCCCAGTCACTAAATCCACAGACCTTGGCCGCATTGAGCGCCTTGATGGCCGTAGGGTCGTAAAAAGAAGCGGCTAGGCCGGTCACGCCAAAGTCGATTTTGCGCGAGGTCGTGCCAGCCACAAGGTCACCAGTCTTATACGACGCCACGATGAAGAAGCGCTCCCTGAGCGTTGCACAGGCTAAGTCCGAAAATGAATCGATCACCGTGATGACATGTGCTTTGGTAAAGATCTTGGCCTGCTGCGCCGATCCCGCGTCGAGCTTGCTGCAAGCCGCCGCGCGCCAATTCCCCTTAAGCTCGGTGTAGCGCAGATCCGCAGTACCATCCAGCGCACTTATAGCATCTTCTTGCGCGACTGCAGCGGTCACTGGCGCAGTCGCAGGTGCATTGGCCTTGCCACAGTGCGCTGTCACGGCGAGCACGACCAAAGTCCCATATGATTTGCGAGTAAGCAGGCGCATCGAGTCTCCTTCACCCCATCTATCCATCTGATCGGAACAATTGCGGGTTTACTTGAACCCGCCCCGGCCCGGCTTGGCCGCAGCCTGCACCAGCAGTTAAATGCTCTTTAAAATAAGATACTTAGACTCCACCCCGACAATTAGGGCAGGAAATCCTGCCAGTTTCGAGGCAAAGTGATTTAAAATGACCAAGACGCGGAACGCACACGGCCATTAATTCATGCCCCGGAGACGCCCTCATGACTGAGAAGAAGATCGTATCGGTTGACCTCAATGCGGCTAAAACCAAGGCAAAAAAGGCTGGCAAACGTGCAGCTTCCACCCTGAGTGAGCGCGTCAGCGCTGCTCGCTCCACAGCCACGGCACATGCCAAGGCCCAGCGCGAAAAGGTCGTCGCTCTTGTCCTCGCTAAAGGCATCGAGCTGTCAAAAAAGCAACTAGCCGCCTTAGAAAAACTGCGGAAAAAGCTGCGCTGATCAGCCCCACCGTGAAGCGCACCCTATCTCCTGCCTCGCCTCTGCGCGAGAGTTTAGCCGTGGCAAACTCTTGACGGCAGTGGGCGAGACAGGATCTCACAACAGCCAAAAGGCTCCTCGTCTATGCCTGATCCCGCACCGAATCTCACCCTGTATCACTACTGGCGCTCCTCTTGTTCTTGGCGCGTGCGCTGGGCTCTGGCCATCAAGGGTGTGGAGTACCAAAGTGTTCCGGTCAATATCCTCAGCGGCGAACATCGGCAGCCTGAATATCTCGCCAAAAACCCGTCGGGATTTCTCCCAGCCTTGGCGATGAATGGCCGCTGTTACGGCGAATCCCTGGCGCTCATTGATTGGCTAGACGAGACTTATCCAGATCCCCCCCTTTATCCCGCACAGCCCGAAGCTCGGCTGCGCATCAGGCAGCTAGCACTCACCATCGCCACGGGCACGCAGCCACTGCAAAATCCCTCGCTGCTGCAACACTTTGTCGCGGCTGAGGGCGAGCGTCAGGGGCATATGCAGCATTTTATCAAGCGCGGCCTCAGCATCTACGAAACGCTCCTGGCTCAGGGTCGTCCCGGTCTCTATAGCGAAGGCGACCGGGTCACGGTCGCTGATCTTTGTTTGATTCCACAGGTCTACAATGCGCTGCGTTTCGCGGTCAGCCTCGAAGCGACACCACTCGTGCAGGCTATTTATCAGCGCTGTCGTCTACTACCGGAGTGCCGGCAGGCGGACCCCGAAGCGCACCAACCGAAGACTCCGTAGGCAACTCTGCCGTAGACTCCGCCGCCGAATCCAGTGTCGCCGGCGTCTGCACCGGGGATGGCCTAGGCGCAGCCCGCGTGCGCACGTTGAGCACGGCTAACAGCGGTGACGTGACGGTGTCGAGATGCTGCAGTGGGTCTTGGGTATTGCCATACCAGCGTTTGTAGTAAAAGTAGTTGCGGAGCACCAGCTTGACGTAAGCGCGCGTCTCTTTATAGGGAATGCGCTCGATGAAGACCAACGGATCCTTGGTCGGCAGAGTCGTCATCCAGCGTTGGGCCGCAGCAGGGCTGGCGTTGTAGGCCGACAAGACATAAACCGGACTGAGATACTTCTCGAGTAAGGAACGCACGTGATGCACGCCGATCTTCAAGTTGGTTTCGGCGAGGAGTAGCCCCAGAGGATTGCCAAGATGTTGGTAGATCACATGCTGTTCCGTGGCAGGCATGTAGGCTGGCTCGATGCGCTTCATCTCCAAACGGGCCGTCTGCGGCATGAGTTGCATCAAACCCATGGCCCCAACCGGCGAGCGGGCCAAGGGATTGAACACGCTTTCCTGGCGGATGATCGCCAGCACCAAATCGGGATCGATCTTCGCCTTCAAGGCTAAAGCTCGCACCTCAACGCCAAAGCGCTGGGGAAAGAGGATGCGTTCAAAGCCCACGGGAAGGGAATTTCGAAAGGAGCGCGGAATCGAATCATAGGCCTTCACGGCGTCAAGCCAGCGACCCGATGCATGCATGACCAAGGCTTTGACCAAAATCTTCTCAGGTTTACCATCGGCGACGTCGAGCTCTTCTAGCTCGCAGATCGCCGAGTTCTTCATACCAAGCCGCATCAAAGCCTCGATCCGCAGGACCTTTTGTTGATCTGGCAGCGAGAATGCATCACGCAGCGTCTGCATGCGAAAACCAGGCGACCTTGCTGGTTGCAACGCCAAAGACCGGCCCTGGGTCTTCTCCAATAGGTAGTGGCCCAAGGCACCGTAGTAGGTCGAATAGTACTCGCTGGCTAGGCGCCGCCACAGCTCAGTCGCCTCGGCCAGGCGATTTTGCTCAAGGTAGGCGCGCCCAGCCCAAAACAGTGCAAAAGACAGCGCGCCAACCGAGCGGTCATCAAGCCGCAGCATCGTCTGTGCCTGAATCATCGCGTCAAGCTGGGTGCTGATAGCCACCCATTCGCCTTTGCCGGCGCGAAGCAAGACAGCGGCCATCATCGCTTCCTCGGCGTTCTCCTGCTCCGGAAAGCGCGACATATAGTCCTGATAAAGGCTCGCGGCGTGCTCGACGTCGCCTTCGTTCTCAGCGATCCGCGCCAGAGCATAGAGGGCGCGCGCCTCATACTTGCGGATTTTCCCTTCGGTTCTGGCGATCACCTCTTTAAACGTCGCGGTCGCCTCATCAAACGAATTGTGCGACCAATCGATAAAACCAAGGCGAAGCAAGGATTCGGCCCAACCGTCGATGCCGTAGGTCCGGTCCATTTGCTTGGTGATCAAGCGCCAAAAAGCGGCACGCTGCTGCCGGTCCTGAGCCCGGTAACAGCCCTCAATGGCCTTGCCAGTATTGACCGCATCGTTTAGCGATGTCAGGCCTTTGATCGTCCGCAGGGTGCTGAGCATGAGGTCCTTGGCCAGACCGCAGGACTTACGCGCCGCCAGTAACCTGGACTTGGCAAAACTCGCTTCCGGCTCGTGCGCCTCACCGGTCTTTCCGGTCTTCTCTGCCAAGCTGTTGAGCCAGGGTACGGCGCGAATAACCTCAGGATAGGGCTGAGCCGAGGCCAGGATCTGGTCGGCCACCGCACTCTGCCGCGACTCCGGCAGGATTCCGGCAAAGCGCCGCAAGGCATTGCGCTTGAACGATTTGGACCGGTAGACGTCGAGCCGCGCCAGCAGCTCGCGTAAACCATCGTCGGGCAGGTTGGTCAGGTTGGCCAGATTGATTTCCTCGTAAACGCTGTGCTTACTGGCACACGTGCCGGCCGCCACCTGGTTAAAGCGCAGTTGCGTCTGGGCCCTCTCGGCGGGACTCAGGGTCGGTGATTTGAGGATTTCCAGGTACAAAAAAGGCAATAGGGGATGGTTTAGTACGGACGGGTGAGCGGGGTCCCGGTCGCTTGAAATGAGCTTGAAGGCTTGATCGATCAGGCCGCGACCAAAGTCTGAGGAGCTAGCTGGTGCCGCCACCCCCGCCACCGGCGCCGCAGGTAGCTGTCCCACTGCCGAACTCGGTGGCATGGCCGTCGGCAGCTCCGCGTCTACGCTGCCGCGTGCAAGCCTTAGGTAGAGGGTGGAGAGCGCATCCTGCTTCGCGAGCAAGGCTTTAAAACCGGTCGCGTCGAGATCCGCCGGCGGCAGCTGCTCGGCATGCTGCTGGAGCCACTGGGCCAATTGCGGGTCAAGCAGCGTCGGCCCAACGACCGCCGCGCTCAAAGGATAGCTCTCCGGTAGAGTCGTCGCCATGCTGGAAGACGCCGCTAAGCCGAGCCCAAAGGACACCGAAGCACCCACCAGGAGACCCTTGAAAGCCATAAGGCCACGCCCATCCCTAAAAAAAAGACATCCTACCAGTCGATCGGAACATTACCGTTGGAGCTTGAGCCCGAGCAACGCTCAAGGCGTTACGTTAAACGAAGCCTTACTTCCCAGAAGGGTGCCTAATAATAGTCTCATGTAGAGCCATTTCATCATCGTCCAAATCACGGGCGGCTTCGACACTAGGGTGCGCCGGTGCACCTTTTTGGTATTTAGCGGCTTTGCTAAAGGTGGGATCCAGCACCAGACTCTTTTCAAAGCAAACCTGGGCCTTGTCGGGTTTACCCCAGCGCCGATATCCAAGTCCCATATTGAACATCAAGCGAGCTGCAACGACGTCCTCGCGGCCCAGAGCCTTCAGCGCCGAGCGATACAGCTGCATGCCTTGATCGAAGCGGCCAAAGCGCATCGCGATAATAGCCGACGTGTTAAAAATCGAGGCTAACTCGCGCGGCCCAGAACTCGCGTTGAACAAGCTCAAGGCTTCATTGATCTCACCGTTGATCAGAAGCGAGGTGCCCAGACCGTGCTTTGCCTGAACGCTGTCCTTATCTAGCGCCAACGCCTCTTGATAATTGGTGACTGCTTCAGGGGCCTGATCGTTTGCCAAAAAGGCATCGCCGAGTTCGATTAATCTCTCGATATTGCTAGGATTAATCAACTTAGCACGACTTAGTAAACCAATCGCACTATCAAAGTCTTTGGCCTGCATGTAGCAGCGACCAAGTAGATGTAGGGCCCTTATATGCGGGGGTTCGGTAGTCAGCGGCTCGAGTAAGGCCATCGCCTCCTGCCACGACCCGACGTGAATCAGACCTTCTGCCAATTCCATCAAGACGCGCTTGTTGCCGGGGTTTTGCCGATGCAATTCCTGCAAAATCGGCAGTGAGGATGCCCAGTCGTCATTGCGCCGCGCTGACGCGACTTGAATCAAGCCATCAAGGACGGCTTGGGTACCTTCATCGACGGTCAGTAGCTCCGTCAAGCAGGCTCGAATCGCCGCCCGCGAAATCGGTCCCGAGTGGATTTGGGCCACGCCGTACTCGATGCCGGTCGCGACCACGGTTGGCTCGATTTCGGGAATAAGCAAGAAAATCGGCCGCGTTTCAATTTTAAAGAAACCGCGTACGGCGCCAAGAATCTGGTTGACGGCCTCGGCACCGTGGGCCCAATCGAGGACCAGCGGCACCCCTGGCTGCATCATCAGCATCTCGATACAAGCTTCGGTCTTTGCAGCCACTTGGATCCCGTCGGTGCCGATCGCTTTGAGCTCGCCACGCACGGCGTCTACCACCTCAGGCCGCGGCGAAAAAACGATGGGTTGAGCGATTTGATGTGGCGCGGACATCCAGTTCCTCTGCGAACTCTCAAGTAGGGTGGTGTAATTCTTCCATAGTAGCTGCCTCCACGGCCTTCTGGCTAGTCGAAGCCGCAAGCGAAAAGGCCCGGGCCCAATGCCCTCATGATGAACTTTACAGGCGCTCCCGGCTCGTCCATGTTAGAACTGAGTATTCTAAGAGGGGGCGCACTTGAAGCAGATCAACGCAGCGGCAAAAGAATTCGACCAGGTACAGAACCTGCTGGAGCGACTCAGTTCTGCTGTGGTGCAACAGCTGACCGTTCTGAAAACGGCCGCAGCCAACCACGATGCCACCGAGCTCAAGGCGATTGTCGATCGCGACCGTGATATCGACGCCCTGGAGCTGACCCTTGATCGAACGGCACGCTCGTTTATGGAGCTGCGGGCACCGCTCGGCCCGGATTTTCGCGCCATGATGGCAGCGATCGACATCGCCCGCAACCTAGAGCGGATCGGTGACTGCGTCGAGTACGTGGCACGCCACGTTGCCGCCAGCCTGAATATGCACACGGAGTTTCCCGCTGGTTGGCAAATCGTCACGGCGATGATCGATAAATGCCTGCTCTTTCTCGACCAAGCCCATACGGCCTGGGCCAAGGGTGACGCCCGCCTGGCCGAACGCTTACCGCGCGAGGACGAAGAGGTGGATGCCTTACAAAAGCAGACCCGTGCGCTCTGCATCGACTCGGTGCGCAGCGGCAAGGTCGATATCGCCATGGGTCTAGAGGCCGTCCTCATCGCCAACAAACTCGAAAGCATCGCCGATATCAGCTCGCATATCGCCGAAAGCGTTGTCTTTGTCCTACAAGCACGGCAAATCCGCCACGAGAAGCGCAAAGAGAGCGCCAAGCATGCAGGTCAAGACGGTCCCGAGTGAGCGTGGAGATGGAAATATAGATCATGTCCGAACATTCCCTGTCTCCTTACTCCCGCGCCTTGGTGATTAAAATTGGGCGTTTGGGTCTGACCACTGAGGCACGGAAGTAGGGAGACAGGGAAGTTTTGAACAGCCTCTTAGGTTGGCTGGTTAGCGGCCCGGGCGAGTCCCGGCCCCACTTGCGCCATCAAATGGATCTGCAGGCTCTCGGTCTCGTTGGTCAAGTCTTTGAGCAAAGGCTCCAGGCGGTTGAGCAGCAAGCGCGCACAGCCCTTCCAGTCGGAGTTGGCCTTCGCCATGCCGAGTGCCGCAGCCGTGCGTTTGATCAATCCGGCGATTCCTTGCAGGGCAGCAACCTCGCCGGCCCCATGATCGAGCAAGCTGGTGGCATGATCGATCAATTCCAGCACTAGCTGTAGATCGTTGCAAACGCCTTCAAGTTCCTGCGGCTTGGTGCCGGCCCGAGCCTGCCAACAGGCGACGGCGAGAAACTTTAAGCCGCCGTTGATCACCTCAGACAGGTTGCGCGTCGCATCAAGGGTCTGGAGCGTCAGTTCGGCCGGCGATTCAATCTGAATTTCTAGTTTACTCGAGGCGCTGAGCTGCAGCGACCTAAGCAGGGCGGCTTCAGCCGAACTGCCAATCAGTTGCTCGTTCAAGGCCACGCGCGTGATGGTGTGTCCCGTCGGCACCAAGGTGTGCTCGAGCCAAGCTAAGGCCTCAGCCAAGGTACGCACTGGCACCGGGACTGGGACCTTTTTGCTATTTACCAACACGTACTTGAGCATACTACCCGTTCAGCGTGCGATCGGCCGGGCTGACGACGCGGTTGATCTGCTGAGCCAATGCCTGCGCGCGCTCGTTGTAGGGATCGATGGAGACGATGCGGTCGACCGCACTCTTGGCGGCCGCGAGATCACCGACCTTGAATTTGATCACGGCCAAAGTGTAGAGCATATTGTGGTCGTGCGGATGCAAGCCGACGTAGGTGGCAAGCGCTTGCTGCACCTCGGAGAACTTGCCGCGGTCCCCAGCGATCTGCACCAAGGTAAAGATGGCGGCGGTGTTTTCGGGGTTGAACTCCAGCGACTTCATGACCCAACGACTGGCTTCGGCCAGCTCGTTCATGCCCTGGAAGGCGAGGCCGAGGCCAAGGTTGGCCATTTCGTCTTCCGGCGCCAAGCTCACGGCCTTCTGGAAGTGAGGCACCGCGGTCTCATAACGCTGGCGGGTTAGACCGATGGTACCGAGGCCAATAAACGCCTTGGCACTGTAGGGGTCCAGCTCGATCGCCTGGGTGTAGGCCGTTTTGCCGGCGTCGCCGTCGCCTAGTTTGGTAAAGCAGTCACCGATCAATCGGTAGAGATTGGCCTTGTGATGAATCGGCATGTCCTTGAGCTGGAAAATCGATTCGATGACGTCGATCGCCGCAAGGTACTGCTTGCCTTTGACCAAGGACTCGACCTCGAGGACCTGATGGTCCAGGGCGTTGACGTCGACGGTGAGGGCCTGACGCGAGACGGCACCAAACACCTCGAACATCTGCTTTTGCGCTTTGCTGCGCAGGCCCTTGGCGGCGGCTTGGTTCTTGTTAGCGATATCCTGGCGGAGACTTGCCGTCGTCGCTGCCTTCTTTAAGGCGCGAGCCAACGAGTCGGGAGAGCTCTGGCAGAAATCGAAGCGATGTTTACCGATCATCTCCTCAACCAGTGCGCCGCGCGGAGCAAGGACCGGCACGCCCGAGATCATCGCCTGCACCAAGCGGTAGGGATCGCCCTCAACCCGGTCACGCGCAGGAGTCGGCGAATAGTACATGACGTCAGCACAGCTGAGCACTTCGATAAAGGCGCTACGACTTGGTGCGACATAGATCGCTTGGCGATCTAGACCCAAAGTCACCAAGCGATCACGCACCTCCGCCGAGAAGCTACCGATTCCGCACAGCACGATCTTGCTTCTAGCCGCGAGCGATTTGTCGGACTGTTCGAGCAGCTTGATGGCATGGACGAGGTCAAGCAAGGCCTCTTCCCACTCGATCTGGCCAAAGTGCGCGATGATGAAGTCGGTATCGGCTAGGCCAAGACCTATGGCGGCTTTTGCCCTTGCCTTAGCGCCGCGCACGACGCGAGGCTCGATAAACGCCGGGAAGGTGATGATGCGGCTCGTCTCGATGCCTTCGATCAGCAGCGTCTGCCGAGCAGCCTCCGATTGGACCAAGAAGGCATCAGCAGCATTGACCACTTCGGTACGGATCGTGCGCATATGCACGATGTCTTCGCCGGGCAGAGGCGTCAGATTGTCGACCCAGACGATCAGCCGGAAGCGACTGCGCCACTTCGCTTTGACGGCCTGGAAGGCATACATGCCGAGGCGCTCTTTGATGACGACGACCTCGAATCCCTGCAGTGCCTTCTCTAGGCCTGGAAGGTAGCTGCCGTTCTCGCTGTGATCAGGCAGCGGAATCAAGGCCAGGTGATCGAAGTGGCTAGTCTGGGTCAAGTAGCCAACGATCGATTCAGAGGTCACGACGGTGACATCGTATTCCGGGGCCAACAGGAGAAACTGATCGATTTCCTCGACGGTCGGCAGCGTACCGTAAACGAGAGCTAGCTTTTTCTTTGCACCGTCCGTAGCCGTCATACACAACCTCCCAAAGGCCTATAAGAACACCGTCAGCTTAAGCCGACTTTTCAAACCTGGTCGTTTCCTGCGGTCCCGAGCGGTAGCGAGCGATCTTTTGCTGGGCCGCATGCAGCTTGTGCACTAGAGCTTGGGTCTGATCATGAGCCTCGCGCAGTCGTGGCGCAAGTAGCTGATCGGTGCGCTGGATCGCCGCCAGCAGCTGCTGCACTTCAGGATCTGCCGCAAGCGGGTCAGGCTCGTCTTTCGGAATCTGAGCATCAAAGAAGCGAAAATTATGAAATGCCGCGTTGCGCATCTTCAGCCAGTCACCGGCCTCGTCGATCTGGCCACGCTCGAACGCATCCAGCGCGGCTTGCCCGCGTTGCAGGAACACGCTCAAGATTGATTTGGCCTGACGAGCAAAGTCTTGCATGGGCGAGGCCGCCGGGTGCTGGGGGGTTTAGGGAGTTCTACTGGTATTGTAGAGCACAGCTCGCCGTTGTGTCAAAGGAGGTAGGATCAGCGGGGGCCGAACGTGGCCCTCGGTCAGAAGTTGACGGTAACCGGTTGATCAATAGTCCCGCGGACCTGAGTCGTCATCTCGCCTTCCGTGCTGGCACTGCCGCTACCGCTGCTGAGGAGAAAGCCAAAGCTACTCTTCAAGTCATTGGTCAGCTTAAACAGAATCTTCAAATCGAGCTGTGAGTTGGTGACCACGGGCTTGAGAATGATTTTGCCTTCTGGAACTAATTCCAAGCCATCGGAGAGAAATCCCGAGGCCTTATCGAACAGCAAGGTGCCGCCTTCCAGCTTGGCCTTGATTTGGGCCTTTTTAAACTTCTGGTCTTTTAGTCCAATCGACGGATGGCTCAGCTTTAAGACGGCATTGGCGAGGTTGATGTCGGCCTGGCCGGTCGATTGCGGCAGATTTTTCGGGTCGAGGTTAAAGTCCACGGTCGCGTTAAGCAACGCCGACAGTCCGACGGTCGACAAGATGGGCGCCAAAAGCGGGTTGGCGGTCGGGGAGGTGGCGGCGTTGTTCAAGGCAAAGGTGATCAAGTCATCCAGAGGAAAGTTCTTCGCGTCCAGGGTGATGCGTTTGGGTATGGCGACACCAGACGCTAGATCAAAAAAGCCGACGTTGGCCGTTGCGGTCAAGACCCCATTGCCCGACGTTAGTTCGCAGATGACGCCCAGTTGCCCAAGAAATAAGCGCAAAAGGCTCAGATTGATCGTCAGGCTTTTCAGCTCGACAGTGGTTGCTGCGGTGCTGCCATCGATGCGGACCTTTTCCGCCCGCATGCCCAGGGGCAAGGAGGCGCTCATATCACCGATGGAGATGTTGAATCCCGTCGCCCGGCTCAAGTTGGCGGCGATCGATTCCTTCAGCACTTCGTAGGGAAAGGTCATCACCAAAAACAACACGAAGCTGACAAAAAACAGACCGGTCAGGACCGTAGCCCGAGCCGCCCTTTTTGCTGTTGTCGCGTCCACCTTATTCATCAACGGTCCTCTGGCCGGCTTGCGACCATGATGCGTGCTGGTTAATTGCCGCCGCCGCTGGAGCTACCACCGGTACTGCTTCCGCTGCCGCCGCCACCGATGTCATAGCCCCGGACTTTGGCTTGGGCATCGAAATACAGTTTAGTGCCGTAGCGACCTCGCACCTGGAGATCTTGCACTCTCAGGTATTTATTTGATTTTTCGACTTCGACCAGAAAGGTCATCAGGCGCGGCACGGAGATGTTAGGCAAGCGCATCTCAACGCGCACCTCCTGCATTTTTTCACTCAAAGCGCTATCTGCCGGCAAGGCCGCCTTTTGATCGGTGAGTCCCTCCAGCGTCACGCTTTGCTCGTTGGCGATCTTTTCAAAGAAGGGCTTGATGCTCATCTGTTTGGTCTTGCGCTCAACAGTATCGATCAACTTTTCGAAATTCTTGTTTTCTTGCTCATACGAGGTCTTTAGCGCCTGTAGCTCGTGCAGGGAACTAAAGCTGCGCGACAACTCGGTCTTGAGTCGACTAACCTGGGAGAAGTACAGACCGACGGCACCCAGCACGAATAGGGCGATGCCGGCGACGGTCCCAGCCAAAAGCCCAGTACGCTGATTGGGCGACAGCTTGTAAAAGCTGTCCATCAGGAAATCTAACTTCTCGTTATTGGTACCGAACAAGCGCTTTCGGATCCGCTGAAGGTTGCCCATCAGCTGGCCTTTAAAGCG
This sequence comes from Pseudomonadota bacterium, assembly GCA_026390445.1. Taxonomy (GTDB): domain Bacteria; phylum Bdellovibrionota_B; class Oligoflexia; order Oligoflexales; family CAIYRB01; genus CAIYRB01. The sequence continues at coordinate 7,950 of JAPLFX010000013.1, read as the reverse complement.
ATCGGTAAAGGTCGCGACAACGCTCATCTAACGGTCCCCTTAAGCCTTGCCGCCGGCAGTAGGTAGCCCAGCGTAGTCGGCATTAATCGTGAATTCGATGATTTTATTATCACTACCCGGCTTTGGCCCAGATTGCTTAGCCTCGACCGTTTTGAGCACTTTCGACTTTTTGATCGACTCGAGGATCTGGTCGACAGTGGCATAACTATCGGTCTCGCCGCGCAGCACCAACTTGCCGCCGCCACCAGCGATCGCATTGTACTGGTACAAGGTGACATCGAGCTTAAGCTCTTTCGGCAAAACCTCGCTAAGCGACTTAAGCACCATCAAAGCTGGACTAGAGGCATTGTCCTCGAGAAACTGCGCCACCGCCGTACGCTTGTGATTGATCTCCTTTTGCAGCTTTTGCGAGGCATCGCTGCGGAGCTTTTCGAAGGTGTATTTACCCGGCAGATACTGGCTCTTAATCGCCGGAAAGATGGCTTGATAGTCCTTTAAATACTGCGCCTGAAGCTGATCGATCTGGCGCTTATAGAAGACGTATTTCACCCCGTAGCTGACGCAGAGCAGCGCCAGGGCAATGGCGACGACGCGAAAGGCGACCGTTGCCCCTTTGAGGATGGACTCGTAGTTTTGCACAAAGGCGAATTCGCCTTGCCGCAGGTTGATCTGGGAAATCCGCTTGGCCGAGCCCACCGCGCGCAGGCCGATCGCCACGCTCTGGGGCATGATCGCCATATGGTCGATCAGTGCGGGATTGATCTTCAGGTCGCTCTGATCGATGCGATTGACCTCGCAGCTGATCTCAAGTTGGTCTTGGAGGTAATGGTTGAAGTTTTTGATGCGACTCGTGCCGCCGGAGATAAACAGCTTCGACAGCGGCATCTTCTCCCAGGTCTTGAACGCGTAAAAGGTGCGTCCGAGCTCCTTCACGATCGCATTAGCGGCAAGTGTGATGCGCTCAACCACGACGCGGTCGTCGCCAGTTAGTTCCTCTGCCGGATCGGCGTCACAGAGCACTCGCGACACGCGGTGCTTGATCCGCTGCGCCTCGGCGAACTCGGTCTCCAAGTCGCGGGCAAGAAACTCGGTGAGGTAGCGACCACCCAGGTTAATCGAGCGAAACATCCGCAATACACCGTCTTGGACGATACACACGGAGGTCTTTTCGTGGCCGACGTCGACCAGGCCACAGCACTCGCCTGCGGGCATATCGATATAGGGAGCCAGGTTATAGAAGGCTAAACTATCGACATCGACGAGCTTTGGATCGATGTTAATGCGCTGCAGATGCTCAAGAAAGCTACGCAGGAAATTCTTGCGGGTCAAAACCGCCAGCGCCACCGTCTTGTTGTTCATCGTGCCGAGGATCTGGTGGTCGATGATCATGTCGTCCATGTTGAACGGCACGGCGTCTTCCAGCTCCGATAGAATCGCCGCTTCAATCTTGCGTGGATCGGCAAAGTTAAACGACATCACGCGGCTGGAAATATACTGTCCAGGCATCGCCGTGATGATGCGGTCGGCCTTGAGATTGTTCTCTTTGAACAACTGCTCCATACACGCCGGCAGCACGACGTCGGGGTCGAGCTCCTCGCCGTGCGGGATGACGTTCTCGTAAAAGTTGGCGATCTCATACGACTTGAACGTGTTGACGATCTCGACGGCCTTGATCGAATAGCTGCCAATATCGAGACCTATAACGCGCTGCATACAGAGCTATCTCCTGATTTTCTACCTACTTATCTTCTCATCAGATGAGTTTCCAGTAAAGTACACGGTAGGCGTTCTTCTCGTTTTTCTTGGCATCTGGCATGATGCGCTCGACGACAGCCGTCAGCTTTTTGACGCTACCACCGCTGACGCCATCGACCTCGACATGGAAGGTTGTGCTGAACTTCTTAAACCAGTCGGCCCTTGTCGCGCCGTCATGGGCGGTCGAGTCGCCTCCTGAATAGCATAGCAGATTTCGCAGCACCGCTGCCGTGTTCTCACCCGGCTGACCGAGATTGGTGCCGTCCTCGTCGCGCTTTTTCAGCGCCAGCGCCACCTTTTCTGTGCAATCGCCGCGCGATTCCGGAAACAAACACTGCAGGAGGCCGCGCGAGGCAGTGTTGATATTGATTTGGAACTTATCATCACCACGGATCTTTGCGTATGGAAATGCCGTGATATACGGCGAGAATACAGCATGGATATCAGCGTCCCAGCCCTCGATTATCCGCAGTTCTGAGACTGAATCCAGCGGTGCGTTCTTCGCCATCTGCCTTGGCGTGCGCTTTTGATAGGGTTCATTTTCATCGGAGTAGCCGGAGTTGCCGTCGGCCACCTTGTCCGGGTCGATGTAGTCCTTGATCCGGTACGCAAGTTCCTTGCCAGTGACCTTCTTAGACTCAAGAAAGGACTTTTCGGCCGGGCAGGAAAACAAGGCCTCGAGCATCAATAAGACCTGCGTGCAACGGCCATTTTGGTAACAATCGTTGACATTGATCTTCGACGATTCATCGGCGATATTGATTGTCATGGTGCCATCAAACAACTTCAGCGAATCGATGACGGAACTGTCGTTGATGGCATTGATGCCAAACTGCTCGGAAAAGGCCGCGGTCATCTCCGCGGTTTCACCACCGATGGGTATGCCATTAAGTACCGTCCAGATATCACCTAAGCCACTGGCCAAATCCGCATTTGCCGGATTCTGCTGGGCTTGGAACAGGGTATAGGCAAAATCCGCCATCAGTAGCAAGTTAGCGAGGTTAAGGCCGGACTTGGCCATGTACTCGGCCTTCAGATTGTCCTTAGTATGCGTCGCCAGAGTCAGATTCACCTGCGACGACAGGATCAGGTCGCTGGTAAACAGCATCATCACCGAGATGATCATGATGGCGATGATCAGGGCGATGCCACGCTGACCGTCACGGTTGGACGCCGTCGAGCCAGCAGCGTCGCAAACCGTGTCAGGTGACGCATCAGCCGGTACTTGTGGCGGGCTAGCATCTGCGACGGGGAACCCCCACCGGGTCCGCGGCAATTTAAACGGCGGTCGTGCCATGTTTACAGTGCCCCCCAGCGCATTGATTTATCGGGTTCCTTCATTTCGACAAAATCGGTGGCGCCATTTAAGTAGACGACCGTATTGATCGTCAGCACGGCCTCATCAAGCCCAGCAACGTCATTGCCTTGGGCACCGGCGCGATCGTGCAGATAAGCCTCGATGGTCACGCGGACCATCTTGGGCATGATATTACGGGTTTCACTGCGGGCGCTGTCCCAGGCATCCTTCGACCAGCGGTCGCCGGTCCAAGCCTCGAGGGTAAAGGTCTTGATGCCGTGAGCCAGCAGCGTCGTCGGCGGCTCCTCCTTCAGGTCAAGGGGTATCACCGGGGTCTCCGCACGGTAGAGGTCTTTGCGGCCGGGCGCGTCTTTGGAGTCTTTGAGCTGATAGACCACGAAGGTAAACTCAGATTCGTAAGCGCTGATCTGCAGGGCTCGATGCGTCATCGTCGTCATCGACAATTTGTCACCGAGGCTCTTCTCTAGTCTAAAGACCGTCTTCATATTGCGATCGATCCCGCCGCGGATCTGATCCTTTTGCGACACCAAAAAGGCATGCTGCAGGTCGTCGCTGAGTTTGCTCACCGCCACGCTTAAGCGATGCAGTGTCTTAGCCCGTTCGCCGAGGCCCTCGCGCACCTCAAACCCGGCCTTGAGCATCGACGCAACGCCGACGGTCAAGGTCATCAAAATCGCGATGGTGATCACAACTTCGAGCAGCGAAAAGCCGGATTGTGACGCAGGGGGACGGCGCATAGGATCGGTTCAACCTTCCTCTGGACTACGGACTAGGGAGAGTATCATTAAGGAGTTTACTTCTGTTTCCTTCGCTACCAAGTCAGGTGCCATCAGGATGACCATCACGGATGTTAGCCGCATTTGGATCTTCCACCGGCTGGGGGGTGTCTGGAGGCAGCCCGTTATTGACGTCGGGCAGCCCATTCGGGTCTTGACCTGCCGGGGGAGGAGCGCCGGTTGGGGCATTGGCTGTTCCTGGGGTACCGGGCTTTGGCTTGCCGGCGGCGGCGTTTTTCTTCACCCACGCATCATACACAGGCTTGAGTTGAGTGATCGCCTCGCTGATCTTCGCCTGATTGGTCAAAAGATAGGTCAGACCCGTTGAGTTCCTCTGCGCTCCCTCCGGCCACGACACATCGACATGGGCCGTAAGAAAGATCGGTTCGTCGCCAAAGATCTGCTTGATGGCCGATTCGATCATATCGTTGGCACTGTTGTCGACCTTGCTACTGCGCTTATCCAGGTCGTTACCGTCGCTGTCGTGCTTTTTCTTGCCGCCACCGACCGCCATCTCGAGGAGCTTGGCAAAGGGGAACTTCCACTCGACGATCTCGAGGCTGTAGGTGTACTCGGTCGAGTCCTCAAACTTCTGATCGACCTGATGCGTCATCAGCTCCTTAAACGGTTTGCTCCGCCAAAAGTATTCGACCTGCGACAACACGCGCCGAGCGCGCCAGGTGGCTTCGGTGACATTGCGGCCGTAGTCGGAGAAGACGATGGCGTTGCCCTGCACCGCCGCCACCTCGACGATCAAAAAAGCGACGATCGCCAAGGCGATCACCGTTTCGATCAAGGTGAAGCTGGCCTCACCTGACTTTCGTTCAATTGTCTTTGTCGTGTTGGACATCGTAGTCATGATATCCCGGGGTGACTTCGGCGACCCCCTCATAGGGGTTGGTCACGATCGTGTAAGGTTCCTGGGTCTCGTCCGGCACCAGTTCGTCCTTCTTGAAGTATATGTAGATCACTGCTCGTTCGACATAGCCGGAGGGAAAAAAATAGATCATCGCCCGCGCTTCCGGTCCGATCTCGCTGAGGTCCTGTTTATGCCCATGATGCTCGGCCTGCATCGCTTTGACCATCATGTGCGGACCGATGCTGCGATTAGACCACTCTAGGCTGTCGACCCGCGACCAATGGGCCCGCTTCAACTGGCTCTTGGCGGCCAGCACCGGTGACTCCGGCGGAATCTCTTTGCCGGATTTGGGGTCCGACACGGCGGATCCCGCCATCTCGATGTAGTCGTTAAACTTGCTATCAAAGGCGATAGCCTCGTCCTTCTCCTCTTGCTCACCCGGATCGCGGTCGATCTTATCGCTGCCAAGGCTAAAGGTGCTCTGATCGGTCTCTTCAAGCCAGTAGTCACCTGAGTTAAACTGGATGACCAAGCGATAGGGTTTACCCGTCAACACCGCCAGGTCAAAGGCCCCGCGGATGTCGCCGGCCAGACCATTGAGCTTGGTCGCCGTCTCGGCACCGCTGCGCATGTTGAATTGCGGCAAGGCGACGGAGTAGACGAACGCCATCAACGCCATAACGATGATCACCTCGATCAAACTGAAGCCGCCTTCGCGGGCGGCAACAGCGACCGAGGCGGGACGGTGTCGTTTAAGGGGCTTTCGCATCCGTCTCCGGGTAGTTGATGTCGTCCTCGGTACCCATCTGGCCATCACCGCCGGCGCAGTGCAGCTTGAAGCTGCGGCCGTCCGATTCATAGCCAAAGTCATTGCCCCATGGATCTTTGAGCTTATTATCCTCGATGTAGGGACCACGCCAGGTCTTCACATCACCGGGATTGGTCAGCAGGGCCTTAAGGTCCGGCGGATACTTATTGTTGTGGATGCGGTACATCTGCAAGTCCCCTTGGATCACCCCAAAGGCCAGCTTGACCTGATCCTTCTTGGCATTTTCCGATTGGCCAATCAGGTTAGAAACCATGTACGCCATCAGGGTACCCAGCAAGGCCACGACGATGATGATCTCGATCAAAGACATCCCGCGTTGCCCCTCGGCGAGGAACTGTGGATGCATGATGGCATGAAAACGGCGAGAGAGGCGGCGAACCTGAGCTAGCATGAGACACTCCTTGCAAATGGGACCACACAGTTAAACCGCTGCAGCGATGACCTAGGAGAACAGAGGGAACGACAGGTCATGGTCGATGATCAATCTTCGAAGTCTAGGACCTATGTCATGAATGATAGATTAGCGGATTTGGTTCATGATCGAAAGCATAGGTACGATGACCGAGGCGATGATCCCGCCGGCCGATCCCGCCATCATGATGATCATGACCGGCTCGATCAGTGAGATCAGGCCCTCGATCTTGCGCTGGACCTCCGCCTCATAGGCGACTGCCACATGCGACAGCATCTCTTCAAGCTGCCCCGTACGCTCCCCGGTCATGATCATATGCGTCACTAACGGCGGGAAACGATTGCTCTTTTCAATCGTTACCCCGAGGCTCTTACCTTCCTGAACAGAGATCTTGGCGGCGTCCAACACCTCGGCAATGACGGAATTAGAGATGATATTTTTGGTAATCTCCAACGCCTTGATAATCGGCACACCGGAAGCCAGCAGGGTGGATAAGGTCTGCGTGAAGCGCGAGACTTGCATGCGCATGATGAGAGGGCCAAAGATCGGCACCTCCAAGGCAGCCTTATCAAATTTATGCCGACCCTCTTTGGTGGCGAGAAAGCGCTTCACGGCAAAAAAAATCCCGGCCCCGGCCATCGGCAGCAAAAACCACTGGTGTTGGAGGAACTCGGAGATGTTGATGGTTAACTTGGTGTACCAGGGCAGCGGCGCCTTGAGGCTGATGAAGATCTTCTGCAGCTTGGGCACCAGGCTCATCAGGAGGTAGCCGATCAGACCGACCTGCGCCAGCATCATGACCGCAGGGTACATCATGGCGCTCATCACCTGACCTTTGGCCGCCTCCTGCTTTTCCATGTAATCGGCCAGGCGGTCGAGTACGACGCCAAGGCTACCGGAGCTCTCGCCCGCACGCACCATGTTGACGTACAAGCGGTTAAACACGGCCGGGAACTGCTGCGCCGAATCGGCAAAGCTCTTACCCTCCGACACCTGCTCGCGCACCGCCGAGAGCGTGCCTTGCAAGACCTGGCTTTCGACCTGCGCGGTCAGGGCCCGAAGGCACTCATCGAGCGGGATATGGGCATTGGTTAAAACCGCAAACTGCCGCGTCATGACGGCGATTTCCATGGGTTTGACGCGGCTGGAGAACAGCGAGTTTTTGGCTCGGATCTTCTCCATCGACACTTCTTCTTTGATCTCCGAGACGATGATCTTGTCTTTTTGCCGCAGACGCAGCTTGGCGGTCTTGGGCGAATCGGACTCGATCTTGCCCTTGCGCGCGGCGCCGGTGGCCGCGTCGTAGCCCTTGTAGGTGTAAATCGCCAAAGCTGTATCCTGAGTTGATGAGTTCGGGCACCGGCCCTACTAACGCAAATCGTCGGTCTGAGTATTCGCCATCGCCTCTTCCAGCGAGGTCATGCCGCCTAGCACCTTGCCAATCGCCGAGTCCCGCAGGGTCTTCATGCCCTTCTCGAGAGCCTTTTTCTTGATCTTGTTGGAATCTTGCGACAACAGGAGGACATCGCGGATATCGTCATCGAGGATCATCAGCTCATGGATCCCCATACGCCCCTTGTAGCCGAGCCCATTGCACTCTTCGCAGCCGTCGCCAGCACGGAAGATCTTGCGTCCGGCCAGGCTTTCACGGGTCATGCCCATCAGCAGTAGCTCGCCATCGATCGGATCATAGGCCTCGCGACAGCTCGGACAGAGGCGCCGGATCAGGCGCGTCGCCATGATGCCAAGCACCGCGGTGGACACCTGGAAGGGCTGGATGCCAAGGTCGAGAAAGCGCGTCACCGTCGTCGCGGTGTCATTGGTGTGCAGGGTCGAGAAGACCAAGTGACCGGTCATCGAGGACTGAATGGCGATCCCCGCGGTCTCACCGTCCCGGATCTCACCGATCATGATGACATCGGGATCCTGGCGCAGAATCGAGCGCAGCCCCTCCATAAAGGTCAGGCCAATCTTTTCTTTGACCTCGACCTGGCCGACCCC
>JAPLFX010000187.1 GCA_026390445.1 Pseudomonadota bacterium | reverse complement strand
TGACTTCAGGATCGCAACATCTGACTTCAGGATCGCAACATCTGACTTCAGGATCGCAACATCTGACTTCAGGATCGCAACATCTGACTTCAGGATCGCAACATCTGACTTTAATGTATTTATTGTGCTATTGCTCTCAATAGCCTCGTCGATCACAACCAATAATTCCGAATGATTCCAATGCATAGCGCCCCGCACTCTGATCTAATCTGCAGCGAGGATCCGCCGCCCTAGGACCAAGCTAGCAGGTCCGCTTTGCGGTTGGAACGGACATGTGCAGAAGACCTGATATACTCGCCGACCAAAGCGGCATCTACTCCTAACAACTGAGAAAATCGAAGCCGTCGCGGCAACGGCCAGCACTTTACATCGTCCTTATCAAACAGCCGTTGACCGGGAACGACGTTTCCATATTGCCTTGCTGAGTGCACGTGAAGTCAATGCAGCTAAACCTCAGAAAACTCGACCTTGGCCAAACAATCCATAACGCTGTCGATCGATTCGCTGCCATTTAACCGCAAATCGGCGCTCAACTTGCGAAACCAAGTGCACTGCCGCTTGGCGTACTGATTGGTCGCCGTCATGATCGCTTCTGGCAACTGAGCCGCATCCAAGTGTCCCGCGCGATAATCAACAACCTGTTTATAGCCGATACTCTGCATGGGCTTGCTCATCGGATCAACTCCGCTCCGCAGCAGTAGCTCGACCTCACCAATCAAGCCAGCAGCAAGCATCGCCCGCGTGCGCTCCGCGATGCGTCGGCGCAGCTCAGGCCGCGGCGGTTCCAACACGATGATAAACGCACTAGGATCGCGCGCCGCCTTGGCCGTCAGCCCCGCCGCCGACAGCGTCGACCCGAGCAGAGTGATCAGCTCAAGGGAACGCAGGATCCGCACCCGGTCATGGGCATGCACGGCCAGCGCCCGCTCCGGATCCAGCTGCTGCAGGCGCGCCCATAGCTCCGGCGTCGCTTCCTTGGCCAAAGCGGAGCGCAGGGAGTCGTCCTTTGGTAGATCTTGATGCCACCCCTGACCGAGCAAAGCCCGCAAGTAGAGTCCGGTGCCACCGACCACCAGCGGCACTCGCCGCGCAGCACGCACCGCCGCAATGACCGAGCGCGCGCTATCCGCATAGGTCCCTGCGTCAAAATCCTCGTGACCATCCCGTATATCCAGTAGGTGATGCGGCACGAGACTTTGTTCTGCCTCGCTCGGCTTCGCAGCTCCAAGATCAAAACCGCGGTACACCTGCACCGAATCGCAGCTGACGATGTCAGCGCCAAGACGCGGCGCCAGGGCCATCGCCAAGGCCGATTTGCCCGAGCCCGTTGGACCAGCGATCACCACATATCGGTAGCTACCTACACTTGGGTTCAACGATCGAACCACTGCGCAACCTGCGCACTGGACCACCACTTGAACACACGACGGCCATGCGGGCAATTATGGACAAAATCAACCTGACGGGCCTCAGTGAGAAGTTGTCGCAGTTCGCCTGGCGGCAGCTCCTCGCCGGCGCGAACGGCCGCGTGACACGCCGTCGTGGCTAAAATCAAGCGGGCCATCTCGGCGTTGCTCGCGGTGGGTTCGCTACCGTCGGCGACGTCGACCTCTTGGGCTAGTTCGCTAAACAGGGACGACAGATCTCGACCAGCGAGCAAGGTCGGTACCGAGGTGACTAGAATGGTCGTGGGGCCCTCGCGTTCAAAGCCAAAGCCGCGTTGCTGCAGGTCACCCGCACGCTCCATGAGATGTGCGACTTCGGTCGGGCTTAAATCCAGCGCTTCTGGCACCAGCAAACGCTGACTTTGCGCCAGTAACGACGCGTCGGCTACCAAGCGCTCGTAGAGGATACGCTCGTGAAAGGCATGCTGATCGACGACCAGCAGTTGCTTCTGCTGGGCGAACAGCAGGTAACAACGGTCGAAGGCCCCAATAAACTCGAGCCGGTCCCAGTCGATTGCTAGCCCGCTAGGCTCAACCACTCCAGGGACTGCGATGCTACTGCTACGGTCATCGCCCTCGTCCGCATCAAAACCTGCTAACAAACGATCGATCCCTGCCTTATCGACGATTGCCTGCGTCGGCCAATCAGCCGCAGCCCCCTGCGCCGATGCGCCACCAAAAGAACGAACCGTGGGGCGCGCCGCTACTGGCACGCTCGGCGGACGCGAACTACGACTGAACGACCTCTCGCTCGGTGCGCCGCCGTACTCAACCGACGTGGCCGGTCGCGCTAAAAAGGCGGCGCCGGGAAACACACTGCCTGGCAGCGGGGCCTCAGTCCGTGCAGCCGGCGTCGGCGACGCTGCTGTGGCACCGCTCACCACCGGCTCCTGGCGCATCGCCAAGGGCTGCGCGACCATCTCAGGGGCCGCCCAGGCGCCGCTGCGCAGTGCCCCGCGGATCGCCGTGGCGATGAGGTTTTGCACTTCATCGGGGTATTGAAAGCGGACCTCGGTTTTGGCCGGATGAACGTTGACGTCGATCAGCGCCGGATCGCAGCGCAGATGCAGCAACACCACCGGAAAGCGTCCCTTGAGTAGATGGCTGTGATAGCCGCGCAAGATGCCGTAGCGCAGCACCTTGTCTTTGACCAAGCGGCCGTTGGCGAAGGTATAGAGCGATTTGGCCGTGGCTTTTTCCACCCCGGGAGGACTGATCAAGGCTTCGAGGTCGCCGTAGCGACTGCTCGACTGGACGTAGATCAGGGCCGGACCTTCTTTGCCAAAAATCGACTGGCCGCGCTCAGCCAGGACCTTGGCGCCAAAGCCCGGCTCGTCATTCTCGGGCACCGCAGCGATGCGCAGCTGCTCGCGTCCATTGTGGCGGACTGTAAAGCCGACGTGCGGGTGCGCCAAGGCAAAGGCATGGACCAATTCCAGGCAGTGGCTGAACTCGGTCGCCGGCGCCTTCAGAAACTTGGCGCGCACCGGCATGTTGTAGAAGAGGTTTTCCACCGCGATGGTGGTGCCGCGCGGCCCATTCCAGGGTAGCGGCGATGGCTCTGGCAGCTCAGTGGTCGGACCAAGGAGCTTGATGCCGCCCTGCCCAGCCTCTTCGGTACCGGTGCAAGTGGCTAAACTAAAACGGCTTACGGCCGCAATCGAGGCGATGGCCTCGCCGCGAAAGCCCATCGTTGAAATCTTAAATAGGTCGTCGGCCGCCTGGATCTTACTCGTGGCATGACGCCGCATCGATAGCAGAGCATCCTCCGCGCTCATCCCCGTGCCATTATCGGTCACGACGATACTGCGGATCCCACCCAGCTCGAGGCTGATCTCGATCTCGGTCGCGCCGGCGTCGAGGGCGTTTTCTACCAGTTCTTTGACCACACTAGCGGGTCGTTCGACGACTTCGCCAGCAGCGATCTTGTTTATCACGTCATCTTCGAGTAAATGTATCCGTCCCATAGATGCCCCCTCCGGGCGAACCCGCATGTCCCGCACGCGGCTAAAGCAGGTAATACCCATGCAATCGTCCTATATCACTAGCGCCCAGATGGCGCACCAGCTACCTGACCTCGGCGGCATCCCGGAAATCGCCTTCGTCGGTCGCTCTAATTGCGGTAAATCGAGCCTGCTGAACGCCCTGCTCGGCCGCAACAACCTGGCCAGAGCCAGCAGCACGCCCGGTCGCACCCAGATGGTGAACTTCTTTGCAGTCGAAAAAGGCAAGCAAAAACTGATGCTTGCCGACTTACCTGGATACGGCTTTAGCGCCATCGGCAAAGAGACCAAGCACCTCTGGCAAGACCTGGTCAACGGCTATCTCAAGCGCGCCGAGATCCGTGAGACCTTATTCCTCCTCGACATCCGCCGGGCCAAGAATCTAGGTGAGGATGACATGGAGCTACTGCACCACCTAGCAAGTCGGCCCGCGGCTTTGACCGTGGTCCTGACTAAGGCCGACAAGCTCTCCCAGTCGGAGAGCCGGCAGGTCCTGAACGCCATGCAAAAGGAGCTAGCCATCCTCGGCGTCCAAGTCGCCCGGGTCTACGCCGTGTCGACCCTCACCAAAAAGGGTGTCAGCGAGCTGCAGCAGGAGGTCATGGGCGAGCTGTTCGACAGCGTGCCTGCCGCCGTCACCTCCAATCCCAAGGCGCGCCACTAGATCGGCTAAGTCCGGCTTAGAGCGAGGATCACCAAGCAGGACACCTGGTGGAGGCAGCAAATCGCCTCTGGCGGCCGACCCGGTAAGTGCTATAGTCCTCGCATCTGTGCCCGTTTTCTAAATTGCTTAAAGGCATTGTCATGACTTCCCTGGGTCAAACCTCCGAAGGCTATTTTGTCGGCGTCGATGGCGGCGGCACCAACACCCGTATGCTCGTCGTCGATGCGGCCGGCCGCAAGCTTGGCGAAGGCCATGCCGGCTCGACCAACCGCAATGACCATCCCCGCACGGAAGTCTTGGCCAATATGCAGCAGGCCTTTGATCAGGCCGTGCGCGAACTGCCCCGGGGCGCCACCATCAAAGCCATCCAGCTAGGACTTGGCGGCGTCTGCACCAGTGCCGACCAGGCCGACGTCACGAGCATCGTCAGAGATGTGCGCGGCATCCAGCCGGCCACCAGGGTCCAAGTCGAAAACGACACCTTCATCGGCTTAACCGGCGGCCTAGCCGGCCGGCCCGGCATCGTCTTGATCGCCGGCACCGGTTCGGCCTGCTACGGCCGCAATGCCGCCGGCGACAGCTGGTTGTGCGGCGGCTGGGGTCCCCTGGTCGACGATGTCGGCGGTGGCTACTGGATCGGACTTCAAGCCCTGAAGATCGCCGTGCGCGCCGAGGATGGCCGCAAGCCTGCCGGTCAGCTGCTGCGCCAAATGGTGTTTAGCGCCCTAGAGCTCAAGGAGCCGCGCGAGTTTCTCGACCGGGTGCAAAACCGCCACCTCGAACGCGCCCAGATCGCCGCACTAGCGCCCCGCGTGGTCGAAGCCGCGGCGGCCGGTGACGCGTCTTCGTTAACGATCCTGGTGCAAGGTGCTGACGCCCTCGCCGAAACCGTGGC
>JAPLFX010000092.1 GCA_026390445.1 Pseudomonadota bacterium | reverse complement strand
GCGCTCGGGCAACCTTTCGGCCTTGCGCCGCCTCCTCGTTGACCCGCTCATCCCCAAGGCCGAAGGATTTAGCTACCTGCTGACGGTCAGCGTCACCCACAGCGACGTGGCCCAACCGAAGCAGCACCTCGGTCAGACGGTGACGCTGCAGGTCCAATCCAAGCGCGGCGAATTGCGCCTGACCATCACGACGACCTTTGGCCGCGCCAAGACCAGCAGTGGTAAGGTGCACCAATCGGCCCGAGTCGGCGGCACCTGCGCCGTTAAAACGCCGTCCACCTGCCGCCTCTTTCGCCACAGCGTGGTGGTCGTAAACCTATTGCATCTTGCCGAGCAGCCATGGGCGAGCGCCGCCTGAAATGATACGCTATTTGGTGTCGCCGACCATCTTGGCAGGCCCATGTTGCCGTTCTTGTTGCTTCCGGGAGACTCGTGATGGGATTTCTAGCCCGTGTTTACCAAGTTGCTCTGACACTTAGTGTGCTCCCCGCCCTAGCCGCCTGCCAGACCGGGGGTAGCACCTCAGATTCACTGCAGGATGAAACTGGGGCTGGTGCGGAGTTGGCCGGCAACGAGCCAGCTGGGCAGGCCCAGGAGCAGCAGGAAGCCGCCACACCCCCAAGCGAACCGGAGGACTCTGGTCATGGCCACTTCAACCTCGGGCCACTCCTCGACGACGACCTTAAAGACGTTGTCTACCAAGGGCTCCAGGACACCCTAGGGGCCCCAAAGGTGGTCGGGCAAGGCGAGGAAGAGATCACCGAACTCGGCGAGCGCGGCCACTTCAACTTTAACGTCGTCAAGCTACTGCGGGGCAAGGACGACATCTCGGGCGAGGGCGGCGCTGCAGATGGCATGGACGTTGAGGTGACAGGCTGGTACAAACGCAGCGTAAGAAACAGCGCAGAACAGCAAGACCCAGCATGCACCAGCTTCGATGCGATCGTAGCAATCAGTAAACAAGGCGACGCGTGGCACCTAACTCCCGGCGAGACCCCGACCTACGGCCGCGAAGACCGCGAGGATTGCTTTTAGACGACGTCCCGCCGCCACCAAAGGCGCGGCCACAGATCGGCTGGCGTGAGTACGTCAGCCTCAAGGATCTCGGCATTGTCCGCGTCAAGGCGAAGGTCGACACCGGGGCTAGAACCTCAGCCCTCCATGCCATCAACATCCGCTTTAGCCAAAAGCACGGTGTGACCTGGGTCCACTTCGACGTGCATCCGCTGCAGCGCAACACCAAACAGCTCATCAGCTGCGAGGCACCCTTGGTTGAGGAGCGCATGGTCCGCGACTCGGGCGGCAAAAGCACGCTAAGGCCAGTGATCGAGACCACGGTCACGGTGTGCGGCAAAGACCTCCGCGTCGAGTTGACCCTGGTGTCACGCGGCACCATGGGCTTTCGCATGTTGATCGGTCGCCAAGCCATCCGCGGCGAGTTCCTCGTCAACGCAGGTCGTTCCTATTTAGGTGGTAAGCCGCGCCGCAAGCCGGCTAAAACAGTGCCCAGCGGAAAGGTACCTGGATGAAGATTGCCATCCTATCGCGCAAAGCATCGCTTTACTCCACTTCGCGCTTAGTCGAAGCGGCGAGGCTTCGGGGTCATGACGTCGAGGTCATCGACTACTTGCGCTGCTTTATGAATATCACTGCGCACAAGCCCCAGGTGTTCTTCAAAGGCCGCTCGCTGGCGGACTTTGATGCGGTGATTCCGCGCATCGGTGCCTCGCACACCTTTTACGGGACCGCCGTCGTGCGCCAGTTCGAGATGATGGGCACCTATACGTTGAACCGGTCGCAGGCCATTTCACGCTCACGCGATAAGCTCCGCAGCCTACAAATCATGGCCAAACAGGGGATCGGCATGCCGGTCACCGGCTGCGCCCATTCCACCAGGGACGTCGACGGGCTGATCAATTCCGTCGGCGGCGCCCCGTTGGTCGTCAAACTACTCGAAGGCACCCAAGGCATCGGCGTCGTACTGGCCGAGAACCGCAATGCAGCCGAAAGCGTCATAGAGGCCTTTCGCGGCCTAAAGGCCAATATCATCGTCCAGGAGTTTATCAAGGAAGCCTTGGGCCAGGATATTCGCTGCTTCGTCATCGGTGACAAGGTCCATACGTCGATGATGCGCCAGGCCCCAGACGGCGAATTCCGCTCCAATCTGCACCGTGGCGGTCGCGCCACCAAGGTCAAGATCACCCCAACCGAACGGGCGACCGCGGTCAAAGCCGCTCGGGCGATGGGCCTCAATGTCGCCGGGGTCGACATCCTCCGCTCAGCCCATGGACCCGTGGTGATGGAGGTCAACTCCTCACCAGGACTGGAAGGGATCGAAACCTCGACGGAGCAAGACGTCGCCGGTGCGATCATCGAGTTTATCGAGAAAACCGCTGGCGGCGGCCACAAGACCGATCGTATTCTTGAATAACTCCGGCGCCAACAACCGTCAGGATGGAGAGCAGCGCATGACCTCGTATCTGCCCCGCAGCGTGAGCTGGCTTGCTGCCGTGCTCTGGTTCAGCTTGAGTTCGCCGTCGGCGTTGGCCAAGAAAACACCCACCTGCAGCACTGCTAAGGTCAAAGCCGACTGCCGTAAACTGACGGCCTGCCAATGGCAAGGACATGCCTGCGCGAAGCCAGGCAAAAGCCTAGCTACGGCCGCGACCAAGTTGAAAGAAAAAGTGAAGGCGAAGGACAAGGTGAAGAGTTCCACCGGCAGCAAAAGTGCCGCCCCCGGAAAAGACGTCCTTCCCCAAGAACCGGTCAACGCTGGCGTCGATGTTGACGCCAACGATGAGGAATTTTGATGCTCAACTGGTGCAGCTCGACGGGCCGTTAGCGGGCGGCTAAGGGGCTCGTGCGAAAGTCGATGACGACGCTATTGACGGTCTCGCCATCGATTTTAACCGGTGCGGGGCCTTGATACCGGAGCAGGCGCGGCGGTGTCTCCGTGCTGTAAACGAAGTGAATCGCCGGAGCAAATTGCCGGATCAACCAGTTGCTGGCATCGGCAGTGATAGTCACCGTCTTGTCGCTGTCGCTCTTAGCCGTGCGCTGGACACGAAACCCGATGGTCTCCAAGCGAAACGGTACAAACAAATCGCAGTCAATGGTTTTGCCCGCATCAAGGGTGGCCCATTGCTTCGTGATCAGTGCCGGCAGCAAATTGCCCGTCACAGCGTTAGGTCCCCAAGGCAGCTCCTTGCTCTTCACCTCAGCATCTTTGGCCGGGCGGTACTGCGCCGTCGCTTTGTCGCCGTCCACCTTCAGCTCGACTCGTTCGCCGCTGCCTAGATCTTCGAATTCATAGGCTGCCAATTGCTGCGCCGCACCGCGAAGACGAACGGTCTCTGAGCCCGCCACCGCGTTTTTAAGGTGCAGGTACCGGCGCTCTTGGACGACGTCGGCGCCAACCTGAGAGTGGCGCTCTTCGATGCGCAGGAGTGGAGCGCTGTGCTCAGCCTCTTGAACGACAAAGGTACTCACTTGGGATACGGACTCGGCCCTACCGATGCCAGTTGCTGCCGTCATCACCACCACTCCCGCGAGAAAGCTTCGCATATATATGCCCAACCTACTAAAATCACTACTCAATACGGAGAAAGCCCAGGCCCACTGGCGAGCCAGGAGCCTATCGTAGCCGTAGATCCAGGGCGAAGCAAGGTCGCGACGGCAACCTCACCACTTCCGACACCACCAACACCACCATGGCGGTTGCTGCTGCTCTTGACCGGGCGTCGTTGGCGGCGGCTGCTGACCGGGCGTCGTTGGCGGTGGTTGATCCGGCGTGGTTGGCGGCGGCGGCTCACGCCGCGGTAGCTGCTTGCTCAGGTCGGTCTGGTCGCACTCAGACGGACTCGGCTGCCAAGCATCGTTGGCCGTGGCTTGACGCAGATATTCGTAAATCGCCCAGCCGGCATTCAAAGCGGCCTTGTTTAACCACTGCTCCTGCGCAACCGCATTCACCGGTAGACCGGTGTCGGCCTTAAATTGAATCTCCGGATCGGTCACCGGCAGGTTGCCATATAAACAGATTTCCTTATAGATCTCGTGGTCGACCAGGTTTGGTGAGGAATTCTTTGGCGACGAGGGAATCTGCCGCGAACAGCGGTCTTTGATCTGTTTGAGCATCTGCGCGCCATGCGTCCCGATGTACGGCGACGCCTGCGGCGGCATCTTGACCTTGGTGCCTTCCATGGCCATCCAGATCAGGTAGTTCGGCGCCAGGTTGACGTCTACACCGCGGACGGTTTGATCAAAGACCTTGAGGTTGGCGCCTTTGTCGCCAAACATACCGTGGGCGAAATCAGCGACGGTCACTGAGCCACCTGACCATACCGCCAACTGCCGTCCGATCGTCCCATCACCGATCCCGCGCGGGCCGTGACAAAGGGCACAGGTCGCCGAAAAGTAGGCGGCACCGGGCGTTGAGTAATACAGCTCATTCCACGGCTGCTTGGGCTGCCCGTCGGCCTTTTTCATCCATGGCCTCTGCTCAGCCGCAGGCAGGCCCTGGGGCAGCGGATACGCGGGAAATTCGCAGGTCGCCTTCTTGAGCCAAAAGCCCATGGGCACTTTTTTATCGATGAGTCGCTTCAGCCCTGGGTCCAGGGTCAGCTCGCGGTAGAACTGCGGCATGCCGTTGGCCGGGTCCGCCCAATCACCTCGACGTGGCTTGTACGCACCGAGGCTGTCGCCGGTGAAGTCCTGCTCGACCCATTCGAATGTACCGATGTTGAGAGCGTCGTTCTTTGTACATTCCAGGTCGCTGGGCATAAACTGGTCGACGGCGTCCGCGGAAAGAGTCTGGTCAAAGCTTTTGACCCACCGCGCCAAGGTCAGCACGCCGCGACAATCTCGCCCACCGGGAGTGTCTAAGGGCATGGCGTTGTCAAAGCCAAGTGCTTCCTTCGTCGCGGCGGCGCGATGGTACAATACGCTGCTGTTCAAATCGCCCTTGTTGCTCACGTAGCGTTCGTAGGGCTTGCCCTTGGGCGACAGATTGGTATCGAAGTTGAAGATCTTGCCGGCGCTAAGGTCGAGATTGACGCCGCCCGTTTTCATGGCGTAGCCGTTGGGATTGTGACAATGACTGCAGTTGCCGAGCATGTAGCCCTGCGCCTGCAGGGTTGCTCTCCTGGTTTCATGATTGCCAAGGGCCTCTTCTAGCTTTGGCAGGGGATGCGCCGCATCGACGCCCGCGAGTACGCCGAATTCAGTCAGGCGTGCGACCTGTGCTAATTCGTCGGCACCGCTGTCGTGGTCGCTACCGGCTTCGCCGAGGTGCCGGCGGTTGATTTGCAATGGACTAAAACCGAGCACAAAACTGCCATCTTCGCCGCCACCATGGCATTCGACACAACGGTGGCGAGCGGGTACGGCGTATTTACGGGTGAGATTTTTGGCTTCATCGACGAGGGGATTTAGGACTTGGTCTTTCCACGCCGTACCGTCGCGGTAGGGAGTCTTTTGCAGCGACGCGGCAGCTGCAAGGTCGTCCCAGATATAGGTTCCAAATAACGGTTCGTTTGGTGGATGGCGCACGACGATGACGCGGGTCTCAATCGGTCGCGATACCACGCTACCGTCCTTGCGGCGCAGGGCGCGAAAGAAGGTTTTATAAAAGCGCGTGTTGTCCGGGATGTCAAAGCTCTGCTTCAGCGCGTCGTAGCGCACCGCCTGGCGCACGCCGGCCTTTGCCGGCACGTGAATTAAGCGGCTTTTAAAGGTATTGTCGGTCCACAGCGGATACTCGACATCGTAGGCGACGGTGCCGAGGCGACCGAGTTCTGCGACATCGAGTGAGACAAAGTCGGTGGCGCGCAAATCATCAGGCAAGGCCTTGGCGGCGGCGAACCATTCGTCTTTCGCGACGTCCGTCCCAATGCTCGAGGTCGCCGGTATGCAGTCACCTAGGTCGGTAAAGCGGGCGGCCTCGGTAAGACCAAGGACGGTCTTACTTTGGTCCAAGGCGACCACGCTTCGTTCTGGTTTTTGTGCCGCAATCCACCGCGCAAGTTGCGCCGAAAGGAGATCAAAAGCAGCCGGATTTGCGCTGCGTAACGCCTTCGGCGGCATCCTCCCCGACGCCACTGAATCCTGGACCTGGGCAGCGACCTCAGCGATGCCGGGGTACTTGGCGACCGTCCCATGTGCGCTCAAAGTATCACCCGCATAGGCTCCGAGAAAGGTGAAGCCACCGAGGTTGGCATTCGGAGCACCGTGACAACTGGAGCAAGCGGACTGCATGGTTTCTTTAATCGCCACAAAGTCTGGATCGGCGATGGTGCCGCCGCCCTCTTGACGAGTCTGCAGGCTAAAGTTGTGCCCCGACCTCGCCGTCGCACAACCTTTAGCGCGCTCAACCCGGGCCAGTAGCTGCAGGTCTGTCGGCACGGGGACCACAACCGGGGGCTTGACCGAAGGGTCGCCATCACCCGGAGGAAGTGATGATGGCGGCGGTGGAAGCACGCCGGGGCCGTCTGCGGGCGGACGACCGTCGCCTTTTCCGGTCGGATGCCGGCCACCGCAGGAGGCGAACCCGAGGGTCAGCAAGATGATCGTCCATCTAGTGATGGTGTTCGGCACGGACCGCTCCTCCCCATGTTCCTAACGCCACATCGGGCCATTGCATCGTGCAGGGTGGTGTATCTCACCTCGGCACGGCCCCCAAATAAATCCTGTGTAAAGCTGACCTTAGTGAGCATTCCGGAGATAAATTGGCGTGCTACGCTCCGGCCTAGGACCATGTAAAGATCAGGTGAAGAGACCTTTGCGACTGACTGCACTAGGCGCTTATTGCCGGGTTGTTGTCGCGATTTCGCAACTAACCTATCATAAGTTTATAGATCCTTGCGCCGGCACTGCTCGCCATCCTACGACCTGGTCCATCTCTTCGCCCCATCCAAGGTCATTGCAACATCCGCTCTAGCCACTCGAGTCCTCGCTTCATTGGGAGTGTTACGTGTCCAACGCTGCTCCAGCCCCGTCCGACCAAGCCATCGTCGTCCTTAGCAACCTCGTCAAAAGCTATCAGCTCGGCCAAACCGTGGTCCCGGCACTGCGCGGGCTAAATTTTCGCGTCAACCGCGGTGAATTCACCGCCGTTATCGGCGCTTCTGGCTCAGGCAAGAGCACGCTGCTCAATATGATCGGCTGCATCGATGAGCCAGAGTCTGGCAGCATTCAAATCGATGGCATTGAGGTCACCAAGCTAGACGACAATGCCAAAAGCCAGCTGCGCAACCGCAAGATCGGCTTTATCTTTCAGTCCTTCAACCTGATCCCGGTGCTCTCGGTCGAGGAAAACGTCGAGTTACCGCTACTAATCAACGCCGACGTCACTGCAGCAGAGCGCAAAGAACGCGTCAAACAAGCCATTTCGGACGTGGCGCTGGGCAAATTCAGCAAAAACCTACCGGATCAATTATCCGGCGGCCAGCGCCAACGCGTCGCCATCGCCCGCGCCTTGGCCGGCAATCCGGATCTGGTACTCGCCGATGAACCGACCGCCAATCTTGACTCCGAGAATTCTCACAAGATCATCGACCTGATGCTGCAGCTCAATGCGCAGCGGCATGTCACCTTCCTCTTTTCCACCCATGATGAGCGCTTGATGGACCGAGTATCAAAAATGGTCCACATCCAAGACGGGGTGATTAGAGCATGAACTCGGCGCCGTTCAAAATGTCGCTGCGCAATCTCTCGCGCAACAAGCGGCGCAATGTTGCGACCGGCTTCGCGATCGCTCTTGGCTTTAGCTCGGCGCTGGTCCTAGGCGGCTTCATGCATCAAGCCGAAAACCGCATGCGGGCGTTCACCATCTACGGCAGTCGCACCGGTCATATCGCCATCTACAAAAAAGACGGCCTGGTCAGCTACGAGGGCAACCCCAAAAAATACAGCCTCAATCCACTCGACCTCGCTGCCCTAGAGCGCATCACCGCGGGCATGAGCCAAATTCAAATGCAGGGTCCGGAAATGGTCGGCCAGGGTCTGGTCAGCAACGGCTGTCAATCCACCCCGTTCTTTGCCACCGCGATCGACCCGCAGCTAGACTGGAAGGTGCAACAGCACCCCTACAACCTGGAGTGGAACGGCGAACTCGTTAACCTGGCGCGAGGCCGTGAGTTGTGGGAATACCCAGATGATGCAACGGTCATGGCCATCAGCAGCCCGATCGCCAGCTTTCTCCACAAAGACAAGCCTGGTGACCCACCAGAGCCGAGCGCCAAGGTTGCGGCCATTGACTGTCAGGCCGCCGATGCCACAGACAAACTAGCCGCCGATCTCACCGTGCAGCTGGCAGCGAATGCCTGGAATGGCCGCCTCTCGGGCATCGACGCCGATGTCGTCGCCAATATGCGTACCTCCAATCCACTCTACGAGGGGGGATTTGTCCGCCTACCGTTCAAACACCTGCAGCGGCTCTATGAAACGAAGAATGCCACGTCCTACTCCATTTGGCTGAAGGACAATGATCATGTCCCCGAAACCGTCGCATTGATCGAAGCGAAGACCAAAGCCGCTGGCCTAAACCTCGATGTCTACGCCTGGGATGACAAGCGACTATCACCCTACTTCAACGGCACTATGCAGTTTTGCAATATGCTGGCCTGGTTTACTGCAGCCATCCTCGCTAGCATCGTCATCCTCTCGGTATTCAACTCAGCGACGATGACCGTCATTGAACGCGGTTCAGAGATCGGGATGATGCGCTCACTGGGCTTCACCAGACGCCGCGTCAGGGTCCTGTTCGTGATCGAAATGACGATGATCGCCGCCATTTCGATGGCCGCAGGCGGGCTCATCGGAGTGGTCTCATTCTTTTTCGTCAATCGCGCTGGTATCGCACTCAGACTGCCGGGCATGGTCGAAGGCATGACCCTGCGCCTGGCCGTCAATCCCCAAATCGTGCTGTTATCAGCAACCTTGATCTTCGTCCTGGCCATCTTTGCGTCTTTGCTCGCCGTTTGGGCGGTGGCCAAAAACGGGATCGCCGCCTTAGTCAGCGGCAGCCACCGCTAAACATGCTTATCGCCCCTGAACTAGTGACCTTTGTTGATAGAAAAATAGGAGTTTTTAGCAATGACGACGCAGACCGCAGCAGCGATCAAACCCCAAGTCCTGGCGCAAGGCGTGCGGATCCTAGCCGCATGGACAACCCTCGGTCTTGCCACTGCGGGCCTAGCAGCGACACCAAGCGCCGATACCTTGCTCAAAGACGCCGACCGTGCTCGCGGCTCGACTTCGACTGGCATCATCTGGAGAGCGGTCATGGACACCGTCGATGATGGCACCAAAACCTCGGTGACCTATGAACTCAAGGTCAAAGGCGACCTCGCTGTGACCGAAACGATCGCACCGCCCGAGAATAAGGGCGAATACTTCGTCTCGAAGGAACGCAATCTGTGGTTTATCAAACCCGGGATGAAACGCGCCGTGGTCATCTCGGCTAGACAAAAGCTGATGGGACCAGCCTCCAATGCCGATATCGTTGCGACCAATTACTACCGTGACTACAACGGTAAGATCACTGGCGAAGCTAAGATCGACGGGGTCGACTGCTACACCCTGGACCTCACCGCCAAAGCCAAAAACGTCACCTATAGCGGCATCCACTACTGGATCAGCAAGGCCGACCATCTTGGCCTAAAGGCCGAGTTTTTGTCGCTCAAAGGCGATGTCATCAAAACGACGACCTTTAAATACGCTAATAAACTAGTTGTCGATGGCAAAACCACCCCATTCGTCAGTGCCATGGCCATTGCGGATCCAGCTAAACCAGCGAACTCAGCCATCGTGAAGATTGAACCGCCAAAGCTCGAAGCCATCCCGGACGACGCCTTTGATATTGCCAAACTGAAAAAATGAGGCGGTCATGAGCAGTCACCCAGCCATCTACCGACAAATCTCGAAGATCGCTAGGCGCAATGTGCTACGCAACTGGCGTCACAGCATGGCCACGATCCTGGCGATCACCGCCGGGGTTGCAGCGATCTCGCTATTCGACGGCTTCATCTCATCGATCCGTCACCAAACCGACGAAGGCATGATGCAACGCGCCATGCTCGGCGATCTGATCATTCAACAAAAAGGGACGCAGCTCTCCGGCTACCAGGACATTTGGAAGTCGTCTCTAGACCCGAAGGAACAGGCCTTTATCAACGGCTACCTGGCGCAAGATAAAAACGTCGTACATTATGTCCACTTTCTCTCACTCATCGGCGTTGCCGAGGCGGGAGGACGAAACAGCCTGGTCACCGGCTACGGCTACGATATCAAAGAAGGTGCCGCCATGCGCGAGCGCTTTCGCTGGACCGCCGCGGCCGGGGTGCCGCTAGAAGAGGCCAAGGTGCCGAGCATTCAGCTAGCGATCGGTCTGGGTCGCACCCTGGGTTGTGTCAGCACCTATAGCGGACCGGAAATCGTTCAGCTCGACGGTACGATCACCGCCGAAGAGCGACCATTCCAATGCGAAAGCCGTAATGTCGTACTGAACTCAAGCACCGAATCCGGCCAGGCTAACTCGATCACCTTACCGGTCGCCGGCCTGTTCGATGTTGCCATCCGCGAACTCGACCGTCGCTCCGTCAATATCGACATCGCCTCGGCGAAGTCGCTGATGGACACCGAGCGGATCTCCAACCTGACGGTGACCTTGGTACGTCCCGATCTGGTAGCGGATTTTATTCAGCGCTTCCAGGCAGCCGCCAAAGCGCAGGGCTTTGACTTTGAGGTGATCCCATGGACCGAGCACCTCCTGGTCGCACCGGTCGTTCAGCTCACCAAGATCGTCAAGGTGTTCCATATGATGTTCATGATCATCGTGGTGTTAATCGGCGTCATGTCGATCGCCAACACCATGATGAAATCCGTCAACGAACGCATCCGCGAGATCGGCACCCTGCGCAGCCTGGGCTTTCTGCGCCATCACCTGATTCTGATGTTTTCGCTAGAGGGCATGTACCTAAGCTTGATGGCCTCTACCATGGGCGTCATCATCGCAGGAATCGGTTCGCAGTTCGTCGGTAAGCTGGGTTACAAGATCAGCGGTGGGATCTTATCATCACCCATCACCGTGCAGGTGCGCGCCGAGCCCATGGCCTGGCTATCGATCAGCCTCCTGCTCATCGCCTTGGCGACGACGACCGCCTTCCTAGCCTCTCGTCGTGCCGCCGGGATGATCATCGCCGATGCGATGCGTCACGTGTAAAAGCTAAGGCGCCGTTGACTGGCGCCCACATGTGCAAGCGATGGATCGACAGGCCTTAAAGCAGGTTCTTGTCGAACATCTGTGCCGAGATCTTTTTCGAATCGTATTCGATGCTGCCGATCTTCATCGTCGAAGAGTCGCCGGACTCGGTGATGGATATCTTGACCACGGTGGGGGTCTTAAAGCCGTTGACGTCTTTGTAGTCGTCGGCCGTCAGCTCCTTCACCTTTTTACCGTCCTTGGTAAAGTACTCGATGCGGTCCTCGGTGCTGTCGCTGACCCGGACGAAATTCACGACGTAATCGTATTCGCCATTGCCCTTGGTCGGTGTCGATTTGACTTTGTAGTGCGGGGCGCCTTGGTAATCAAAGGTGCACTTGGCTGCCTCGCAGACCAATTCGTTGGTAAATCCCTTAGCCCGGGCGAAGTCGAGATCAGCGTATGAAAAATGTGACTGGGCAAAGGTTTGACCGTCGCCGCCGCTGGACGAGATGCGCTTGGGTTGGCCGCTGCTGGTTTTGATCCAGCGATCGTCCTCGCCGTTCGTCCGGCTGTAGGCGAGGATCTTGCTGTTATTTGGCTTTTCGAACTCAATCAGACTGCGGGTCTCGGTGGCGCTCACTTTGAGCGACCAGGCCTTGAAGACCTTCTCCACGGTCGAGTCACCCTTCTTGATCGTCAGCTCGACCTGGGCATAGCTATTGTCAGGAGTCTTACGGTCGCGCACCAGTTTCATCACGTCATCACCGCTTGGTTTGGCAGGATCAGCCGAGGCGGCGCCGGCTACGGCTAATAAGGTCCCTAACACCGCCAGTTTTGTGCTTCCATGCGAGGTCTTCATCAACACTCCTTGTTGGCTATTTTAAGGAATCGTAGTTGGAATGGACAAGCCGCCGCTCCCTGCAGCCATCACCGCACCGACGGCAATACTACCGGTAAGCTGATTAACCCCCAAGCTGACATCGATGATGGAGACCGGCGAGAGCGTGCTACTCGAATAAACACCGTAGGTTTCACCATTGTCCAATTTACCATTGCCATTGCTATCGCGAAAGGCGACCACCACGACACTAGCAACCTTGCGCGCGTTGGTGTCAACCAGGCCAGGAGTGATCGCCGGAAAAATCGGCATAGAATAGGTCTTATTAGCTTGAAAAGTGGTTTTATAGTAGGCGATGACCTTGCTGTAGTCAATGGTGGTCAACTGCGCCAGGATCGTCGCGGCGTTCCCTGACGAGGTATCGATATGATAGGCGGCCAGGATCAGCGGGTCACCGGTGCTCAGGAGACCGAGGGTATTGCCGACGTTCACGTCAATCCGACCATCGTGTTGGTAAAAGATCCGATTGAGCTGCAGCGCATAGCCATTTTGATCCAGGGCATTGGCACCTAGTGCCAAAGGTAACGCCATATCCAAGGTATTGCCGTTCAGCAGCAAGCCGACGTACGACCCCTCACGTAGTTGGACTGGCGCACCGCTTCCTGCCTGTGGGCCATTTTGATAGGCCAGGGCCACGATCCGGTCACCGGCTTTGAGATCGGTCTGACTTAGGTCCACATTGAAGCTCGTCGCCCCCGCTTTGAGCGTCGTGAAGCTCTTCAGATACTTCAACGGTTCCTTCGCCAAGCTACTAAAATCAGTCTCGGCAAAGACCGAAACAGCAACGGGGTTCGTGCTCGTATCAAGGGGAAAGACGCTAGATAAAGTGCCACCGGCAGTGATCTGCTGTCCAGACGGTTTGGGTAGTTGGTAGAACGAATTCACCACCAGCGTCGCTGTGCTGTCAGAAGTGATAGAAAAGGTTGCCGGCAAGCCGCTCGGCTTGGCGCTGGCAAAGCCAATCCATTCACCCGGATCCGGATTGCCGTTGCCGTTCGCATCGAGAAAGGCTATCAGCGTGGCGTTGCTGATCGGCAAGTTCGCGATTGGCAATAAAGGCAGCGAAAACGCCGATTGATCTGCCGACTTCTGCAAGTCGGAATAGCCAGCCACCTTGGTCTTGTCGATGGCATTAAAGTCCAGACTCTCGAACGCACCCGTATATAAAAAAGCGATCACCCGACCGGCATAACTTGAGCCAGAGAAGGTGGCGTCGATAGACTTTTGCGTATTGTAGATCGTACTATTGACGTCGATGGTCAAACCGCTCTGACCACCCTCGGCGAGGGTGACATTAAAGCTACTGAGGCCAGTGAAGACGATGCCGATACGGTCACCAGTCGTGGGCGACAAAGACCCGTCCTTATCAAGCAAGACGCCAACGATGACCTTATCTGACGGCACAAGATCAGTCGCCTCCAGCGATAAGGCAAAGGATGTCGGCCGACCGGAAAGCTTTTGCAGGTACTTCATCGTATGCAAGGGATCGTTGCGCAGTGCATCAAATGAGCTGCCTTTGGCAACAAATAAATAGGCCGGCGACCGATCTGCAGCATCGGAGCCGAGCCAGTTGATGCGGCCAGACAAGGGCATCGGGTGATTGGCTGGCACTTGGAGAGTTAAAAACTGGTTGAGGTCCAGACTCAAGCCCTGGCCCTGATTCAACGTCACCTTTTCTGGCACCTTGTCCGGCCTTGTGCTGTAAAAATAAACGGTCTCACCAGGATCCAAGGTTTGGTTGCCATTGCTATCGGCGAAGGCAATGATGTAGGTGCTCATCGGGAAAGCCTGGCCGAGCGGACTCACGATCATCTCGTAGTAGGCATCAACGCCAGCGGCAGCCTTGGTATAACCGACCACCTTAGCATAATCGAGGTTGATCGAAGTCAAGCTGTCGATAGCACCGGTGTACGCTGCAATCACCAGATCGGCCGACGTTTGACCGATGATGCGACCACTGACCTTGGCTTGACCATCGAAGACGGGGCGATCGATGATCAGATCGATACCACTGTTGCGACCGGGTGACAGCCGCTGCATGAGGCCGTTGTGGCCAGTGTACACGCCGACTAGGTCGTCCTTGGACAACTGCGGGAAACCATTTGGATGCGAGTTGCGGTCGATCAAACCCATGACCAATACTTTGTCTCCAGCCCGCAGACCAGTGTTCGTCAGGTCGACCTCATAGGCCCCACCCGCGCTAGGCAGCTCCTGCACCGCCTGAATATGATCGGCCATCTCCTCACCAGACAGCGAGGCAAGGCCACCATCTAAGACCAATAGGTAGAGGTGACCAGAACCAACCTTGGACCCCACCGCAACCTTACCAGTGATCAGCAATGGGTCTGGACTAGGGGTCGGCAAGACGCGCTCGCGGTCAAAGGCAAAGTTTTGCACTGTTCCCGGTGCGATCTGCAAGCTCAGCGGACCGTTGGTGTTTGGATCAAAGGCATAAAACACGCGCTCGCCGGGATCGCCGCGATTGTTGCCATTACTGTCTTCAAGCAGAATCGGGATACCCTGCGTTGGCAATTTCTGGTTCGTGAGTAGCGTTTTAAAGTCGACCGAGAAATGATCGGTGACCTTGTTAAACTGTGAAAAAGCGATCACCGCGGACGACCGGATATTTTGCCCCACCAAATCCAGGGGACTACCGCCGTAGAGCATGGCAAAGACCGGGCCGCGATAGTCATCGTCCAGACTGCCAGAGACAGCGATCTTGTCTTTGTATTCAGCGCGGTCGATTACCAGATCAAGATGCGGATTGTTACCTGGCTGCAAGACATACCCAACGTCCTGGCCTTTGCTGTAAATACCGAGCAATGATTCGGCATTGATCACCGGAAAGTCGCTCGTCCCATCCGAGGTGATACCGATGATATAAACTTTGTCCCCAGCCTTGAGCGCGGTTTTCGCCAGTGAGATCTGATAGTGTTTCGCCGCAGCGGGTACCTTTTGTACCGCTCGCACGTATTTGAGCGGATCTGCCGTGATCGCATCAATACTGTCCCCTTGCGCCACCAACATCGTGACGTAGGGACTACTGACCGCGGAGGAGAAGGCGAAATTCCCACTCAAAATCATGTTTTGATTACCGGGGATCTGCAGGTTGTAGAGGTAATTGAGCGAGCTAGTCAGCTTGTCGCCGTTGTTCACGGTGAGTTTGATCGGCGCGCCATGACTGTCTAAGGGCAGCTGCAAGGTTTCGCCTGGATCGGGCTTTTGATTGTGGTTGGCATCGAGCAGGCCAACGACATAGATCTGCATCGGCCACGATTGTCCGATGCCAAACACATTGAGGTCGGCTTGAACCTTCTGCTCGGTCTTGTCGAAGCTGACTAAACCCACCACCTTGCTCGAATCAAGACTGGTCGCATCGAGTCCTAAAGTTCCGGCGTAAGCGTACAACACCATGGGACCCGTGTAGTCACTGTCAACCGCAACGTGGACCGTTGCACCGCCATCGTGGTAACGCTGTTTCATGTCGATGTTAAATCCAGCGTTGACGCCCGGCTGCACGGCCTTGGTCACCAAAGTATTGTCGTCGATCGCCAAACCGAGGCCATCGCCATTGGCCAGGGAGGGAAACCCGCGGTCGCTGCTGTCGCCAATGGCAAACACCGTCACCTTGTCGCCGATATTGACTGCGGTATCGGTAAGGTCTAGGTCGTAGTCGCTAGCGCTGGCATCGACGTGCTTAAACGCCAAGACGTTCTTCGCGACCTGATCGACATTGAGGGTCATGTCCTGTTGCTTGGTCGCAATGACAAAAAAGCGCTTCGTACTCGCCTTTAGATCGCTCGAAATTGTGAGACTACCCTTGACGACGATGGGTTGTGCTCTAGGTGCTGCCACGGTGCTGGCCAGCGTCAGGCGCAGCGGCGATGTGACCGGCTCGTTCAGACTAAACTGCGTCGGCAAGCCGTCCTTACGATCGGAATAAAAGCCGAAGCGTTCACCCTGGTCCAGCGACTGGTTGTTGTTTTGGTCGTTGAAGGCAAAAAGATAACAGTAATCGGTCTGATTCACCTGCATGACAGGAAATTCTAAGGTGTCGCCCTGAACCGGCTGGGTTTTTTGCATCGATTTCACTGCCGCCACGTTGCTCAGATCAAACTGCTTCGGGCTGGTGCTTTGAATATCGCCGCAATACACGCCAGCAACAAAGGATCCCGTCTTATCATCGGCAATTTCGATCGGGATTTTCACGCTCTTGCCTTGATAGACGCGGTTGACCGTCAAGTCGGCATAATAGGTCTTGCTGCTGCGGTCGCTTAGACCAAGCCCAGGACGGGTGCCGACGGCGAAGAAGCCAAACAAATCGTTTTTTGCCAAGGTCGGGACTTGACTTAGCCCAGCATCGCGGTGCAGTAAGCCATAGACCTGGAGGGTATCGATCTTAGCGAGGTCGCTTTCTGATAGACGCATCTCGTAGCTGGTGAAGTCACGGGTGGCAATAAACTTCATCGTTTTGGTCAACGG
This sequence comes from Pseudomonadota bacterium, assembly GCA_026390445.1. Taxonomy (GTDB): domain Bacteria; phylum Bdellovibrionota_B; class Oligoflexia; order Oligoflexales; family CAIYRB01; genus CAIYRB01. The sequence continues at coordinate 4,888 of JAPLFX010000092.1, read as the reverse complement.
GTCGTTCGCTAATTGCTCGAAGGGTTGCCCTGAAACGCCAACGAGCAACGTACCGCCTTGAACCTCAGCCGGCACACTGAGACGCCCCTTGAGGATCAGCTCATGGCCAGACTCTTTGCCGCTGCAGGCCAGCAAGCCGGCACATAGGCTGAACATGCAACCATGAACAACCGCCATACCTAGGAACTTGGCCATTCGTTGCCCCATGATCCGCACTCCCCCGAACTCACGCCGAGTTCTGAGCTACTTCACGCGCCGATGGATCTTCCAAACCACCTACTTATCGGTCAGCTGGACGGAAATCTTTAGACCTCATCCTCGGCAGGTGATAGTCTTGCCGTCCTCGATACTTAGCGCCGGGGTGGGGCGTTGCCTAAGCTGGTGATTTATGCAACGATGGTGAAAATGACCGTGTGATTCCTGGACTTGACTTGGAGAGCTCTCATGCGCCAGCGGTGCGTGCTCTTGGCGCTAGTATTCCTCATGGTTGCCCGCGCTGCTAACGCGAAGGGCGACGATGCGAGCAAAAGCGATGCACCACCCAAGGTCGACGAAGATCCCGGATTCTTTGCCAGCCTTACGGCCCAGCATCAAGCGACCCTTTCGCTTCTTGTCATCCAGGGGCTAAAAAACACCAGCCACGGCTTTAAACCCAGCCGTGAGCTACGACTCACCGACAAAGCCAAAATCATCTCCGGACGCAACAGTGTGGTGTGGAACCTACGCTTAGAGGTCAGCCGCTCCCTGCTGACTAAAGGCCCATCTAGCGACGAACCCATCGCCGACCAACACATCTCACTGCCAAACGGCTCGGTACTCGACAAAAACTACGCCTTGATCGTGCAGGAAGCCTATGTGCAGCACCTTCGCGAGCATTGGATGCTGCAGGTCGGCAGCCAAATGTTTGCTTGGGGGAGCGCTGACTCGATCAATCCGATGAGCGTCTTCAACCCGCAGGATCTTCGCTCCGGCTTTCTTGGTGACAAAGAGACCAAGATCGCGCCGATACCGGCGGTGCGCTTAGCGTTGCTGAGCGACGGCCAGACGCTTAACTTTATATATGCTCCCTGGCGACGAGCCTCGCTACTCCCTGGACCAACGCAAAACTGGTACCTTGCTCCGGATAACCTCTCGTTTAATGTCCAGCTCACACCAAAGAAGAGCGTCGAAGATCAAGGCAGCTATGCGATCAAATATGACCGCAGCATCGCTGAGGGAGACCTGTCCTTTCTCTACTATGAAGGCGCGGACTACGACATCGAGACCGTGCCAAAGGAGCTGCTCGTCATCAACAATCAGCCACTGACCGTCAACTTGGTGCAGGTGGTTCCAGACAAAACCTCGTACGGCGCCTCGTACAGTCAGACCTTTGGCAAATGGGTGCTGAAAGCAGAAACCCTGTACACCTCGAACAAGTTGGCCATCCCGGACGTCGATCGCAACCGCATTCAAGACGTACGCTTCCCGCTTGAACTGCAGAAGACCAGCTACCTGCAAGCGACTTTAGGATTCAACTACTTTGCTCCCATCACGCAATTTTTCGGCTTACCCCTCGGTGATACCGTGCTCACCGCCGAATATTACAAAGCCCACTATCATAAGAAGGGCGTTATTCAGCCTAGTCTATCCGACCTGATCATCACCAATCTTCGCACTACGGCCATGGAGGACCGCTTGGAGCTTGGTCTCACCTACGGCCTGAGTCCGACCGATCAAGGCCGCACCTGGAGCGGTAAACTGAGCTTCAATGGTGACACCTTTCGCCATAACCTCATCTATGCTGGCTTTGATGGTCGCCAACCAGCCGCCAACAAAACCGGATCGATTTTTTATTATTGGCGCAACAACGACTTGGTGTCCTACGAGATCGCCTACCCGCTTTAGGCAGCAACCGCGGCGAGACCGGGCTCGCCGCTTACGGAGCTTCAACCATGCATGTAGCGGCTCGTTACGCCATTCGCCACCCCTGGCAGGCCGTCCTCACCCTAGCGGCACTCGCCGTAGGCTTTTCGGCTTGGCAGCACCAGCCTCGGTCGGCGACCGGCATGCGCACACTCTTTGAAGAAGGTGACGCTAGCCTTGCCGCCTACGATAAATTTCGCAAAGCCTTCGACGACAGCGACCTAATCGCCATTGCCTTAACGCGAAGCGATGTCTTTACCAAGGCCAGCCTTGAACAGATTCGCACCCTATCAACGGCTCTTGCAGGCCTAGACGGCGTCCGCGCAGTGAACAGCCTCACCACCGTAAACCTACCCTTTGTCATCGCCGATGCCGTTGAATTCAAGAATCTGGTGCCCGAAGATGAGCTCGACGATGCAGCGATTGAGGCGATCAAGGCCAAGGTGGCAAGGTCGCCGTCGCTGACCGGCCGCCTAATCTCGAAGGATGGCCATACCACCGTCGTCGCGGCCGAGGTCAAGCGCAGCCTAAACGAAGCTGAACGCGGCATCTTACTGGAAAAAGTCAGCGCCGAACTCGCCAACATCGGTGGTCCAGAGACGCAGGTGCACCTCACCAGCAACGATCACCTGGAGACGGAAATACGCCGCCTGTTGACCAGCGACCATGCACTCTTTGCCACTGTGGCCCAGCTGAGCGCCCTATTACTGCTATGGCTCACCTTACAGTCCTTCAGTCTGGCTTTGGCCGGGACCGCCTTTGCCGCCGCCGTCGCCGCCATCGGCGTCAGCCTGATGGCCGCCTGGACGCCGCAGTTTAACGCGGTGACGACGTCCGTGCCACTGATCATGTTTGCGCTGCCAATAACCGCCTGCATTCCCGTGCTGCGCCGCTACCGCGACCACGCCATCGGCTTTGGCGGCACACCAGGCGCACTGGTCCTTGCCGTCGTTCAGGCTGCGACGCCGACTATATGGCTATCGCAACTGATCGCAGCCCTCGGCTTTGCCGTGGCGATCTTATCGCCGATGAGCAACCTGCGGTGCTTAGGTACGGCGGGGCTGTTGGCAGTGGCGCTAACCCTGACTGCAACGTTAACGATTTTTCCAGCGTTTCTCTACCTGAGCGCGTGGCGCCGCCGGGTCACTGTGGAAGACCTTAGCGATGCCAGTGCTGAAACCAGGATCTTGCAGCGCCCCGTTCTTAGCACTGCCGCTCACCGACTGACGGCCCTCGCCGTCAAACACCGCTACCTGGTGCTCAGTCTTGCCGCTGGGATCATCGCAGCTGGTGCCTACAGTGCGACCAGACTACGGGTCGAGATGAACCCGGCCATGGCCCTCCCCGTTAACAACCCGGTGCGCGAACATATCAGCTTTTTTGACGAGCATCTCAGTGGCGCCCTGCAGGTAGACTTAACGATCACCGCGAGTAAGGACGGGCCGGATCTGGCCAAACTGCCGATGTTGCAGCGTCTCGATAAGGCGCAGAGCGCTGTGCTGCAAGACCTTCCAGACGATTTCACCAACTCCCTGTCGATCGTCGACTACTATAAAGAGATGCAGCGAGCATTTAGCACCGATGCACTCACCGAAAGTGCCATGCCAACCAAGGCCAGCGAAGTGAGCGACTACACCGAACTGATGGAATTGTCGGACGGCAAAGCCATGGGCAAATTACTGTCACCCGACAAACGCCTCGCCCGCGTCAGCTTTTCACGTCACCTGGGCAGCACGCTCCCATTCACCGCGTGGCAAACCTACCTACGCACGACGCTGACCGAACACCTCGGCACCGGCATCAGCGCTGAAGAATCAGGCAGCGCCGGTCTAGCAAGTCACTTGATCAAACTCGTGCGCAAGCAACTACCCCTGACCTTGGGCCTGACCTTTGCGGTCATCGTCATCATGCTTGCGCTGGCGAGCCGCAGCGCCACGGTCGTCGTGGCGGCACTCTGCAGCATGTTAGTGGCCGTCGCGATCATGCTTATCGTCGGCGCACTGTCCGGGCCTGCTGATGGCTTTGGTGAGCGCGGCGTGCTATTCGTCTCTATTAGCCGGAACGCTGGAGTCCACTAAAACCCTTGGGATCTTGGCGGGTACAGCGGTCCTGGCAGCTGGGGTGACTGGATTGTTGGTGTTTCCAGCGGTGTTGGGACAACGGAGAGCACAGGCATTGTCAGGCGCCAACAGCCAGTCCGACGCGAATACTCAGATCCGTTAACAAGGTATTGCTCTCTAACCACCCAGAAGGACGTAATGATGAACTTTAACCACAAGATCCTGGTCGTCACCACACTTGCCACGATGGCCTCGTGCCGCACGGCCCAAGCTAGCAGCATCGCTAACAGCAGCGAGGTCGTCGCTCCCATCACGTTGCACGGCAGCGAAGCCGAGCAACTTCGCCACGTCTTGAAGGACGCCGGTGTTCAGTCCCAGCCAGGTGCCGAGGGCGTGGATGCGGTCAGCGCGAGCGCCATTGAGTGCCACAACGACCACACGACGAGCGGCCCTGTCGAGTGCGTCGTCAGCAGCAGCCAAGGCGATCTGCCGGCCAACGGCGACCTAGCGGTGACCTTGTTCAAGATCCTGTCGGCCCACGCCAGCGGCCACCCCCATCGCGTGGAAGCGGCCAATGTTAGCTGCCGCTTCACGGCGGGCGGTGGTGCGGGTGCAACTGACTGTACATTGACCCTTTAGGTCAATTGGCAACGGCTTCGATGAGCCCGACAACGCGTGAGTGCGATCCACGGCTATCAAAGGCGTCGAGAACCACCTCATAACTTAAAGTCGACTCCAAACTCAGAGTGATGGCCGGCAAGCGAAAGGAGTATTGGCTCAAGCGGTCGCGCACATCCGCTGCATGCCATCCCTCGACATTGGTCGGCCGGTAGCGCAGTTCAACCTTACTTAGCCGATTCAACGACAAATCGGCGAGCGCGTCGGCTAGCTTACTGGCCTCGGCGACCTTACGAAACAGTGGTTGG
>JAPLFX010000165.1 GCA_026390445.1 Pseudomonadota bacterium | reverse complement strand
TTCAGCTACTGGGCGTGGCTGGAGGCAGCCTATGCGCGCTACTCCGGCGATTTCGCACCGCTGCGCTATGTCATGGACCGTGTCGAAACCTACGCCATCCCGCCGATGCAACACGGCACCTCGGTGTACTCCGCCTCGTCGCCCGCACAGTTTGCGCCGGAGCAAGACCAACCCAAGAACTACCCGGTGGACTTGATGCCCTGGGTCAGGACCGGTCAAGACCCTATTGCCGGCGAGCTACGCGCCGCCTATGGCGACGGCATCTACGGCATGCATTGGCTGCTCGATACCGACAACTGGTACGGCTTTGGCAGTGCTGGAACACCGACCTACATCAACACCTTTGAGCGCGGCCGCGAGGAATCAGTATGGCGAGCGGTGCCCCACCCGTCGGTTGATCGACTCACCTATGGCAGTGCGGGAAGCGGCTTTCTCAGCCTGTTTACGAAAGATCCTGTCGGCTATAAACGGCAGTGGCGCTACACTGCGGCACCCGATGCCGATGCACGGATCGTCCAGGCGATCTACTGGGCCCGCTCCTTTGCCGCCGAGCAGGGCAATGCCCATGCCATCGACGACCTGGTCGCCAAGGCCGTCAAGATGGGCGATTTCCTCCGCTACGGCATGTTTGACAAATACTTTAAAAAAATCGGCTGCCAGAGCCCTTCCTGCCCAGGCGCCCAGGGGCGTGACAGTGCCCACTACCTGCTTGGTTGGTACTACGCCTGGGGCGGGTCCTCGCCCGATGACCAGGGCGCGTGGTCCTGGCGCATCGGCAGCAGTCATGCCCACTTCGGCTACCAAAATCCGCTTGCCGCCTACGTCTTGAGCGCCGACCCCAATTTTCGCTCTAAGACTCCGACTGGTGCCAGCGATTGGCAGATCAGCTTAGAGCGCCAGATCGCCTTCTACAACTGGCTGCAATCGGCCGAAGGCGCGATCGCTGGCGGCGCTACCAGTAGCTGGAATGGCCGTTACGATGCCTATCCCGCCAACGTCGCCACCTTTCACGACATGGCCTACGTCGAAAGCCCGGTGTACACGAGTCCGGCATCAAACAGCTGGTTTGGCTGGCAGGCCTGGTCGATGGAACGAGTGGCGGAATACTACGAGGTCTCGGGCGACCGGCAAGTGGAGCCTCTGCTCGACCGCTGGGTGAGCTGGGTGCTCGGCACCGTGCACCTGGGTCCACTGGGGGGCTTCCAGCTGCCCAGCACCCTCGCTTGGTCTGGCACCCCAAGTCCGGGAGCCACCCCGCAGCAGCCAGCTAACCGCGACCTCCACGTTCAAGTGCTCGACTACAGCGAAGATGTCGGCGTCGCTGGGGCTCTCATCCGCACGCTCTACCGCTATGCGGACGGACACCACAAACTGCATGGCTCGACTGAGGCCACGGCAGGTGCAGCGAAAGCCTTGGCTGATCAACTCACCGACCGCTTGTGGAACTGGTACCGCGACGACCGCGGGGTCACCGCCGATGAAGTGCGCCGGGACTACAATCAGTTCTATGAGTCGGCGCAGATCCCCGCTGACTTTGTCGGGGTGATGCCAAATGGCGCA
>JAPLFX010000155.1 GCA_026390445.1 Pseudomonadota bacterium | reverse complement strand
GCGCTATTTCTTGTTCGCCGTGGCAAGGTGTCGATTGAGACGAATATTCCTGGACGTGGCGGTGTGATGGTCGAGACTCTAGGCGCTGGCGATATGTCGGGATGGTCTTGGCTGTTCCCGCCGCACAAATGGACCTTCGATATTAAAGCCCTTGAAGGAACGTCTTTTGTCGAACTGAATGGCAAGTGCCTCCGCGAGAAATGCGAAGGAGATCCTAGGCTTGGGTATGAAGTCGCCAAGCGGCTGGCCGGTATGATGGTCGAGCGTCTGAGATCGACTCGACTCAGACTTCTCGACCTTTATGGAGATCACAGCGCATGAGTGCCGGCCTGTCGATCAATGTCCAGAACCTGGTTAATCCACGCCAAAATTCCTTTGTGCCACGGGTCTTCACGGTAACCGAAAAGACTCGGGAGACCCTTGACATCGTGACGATCAAGGCGCACTCCGGGGATGGTGGTGTGCGGCTAGAAGTCCACCCTGGCCAGTTCAATATGCTATATGTCCATGGAATCGGTGAAATTCCGGTGTCGATCAGCGCCGTAGGCTCTGATGGGTCACTCATTCATACGGTGCGCCGAGTCGGTCCTGTGTCCAATGCCCTCGGCAGCCTCCGCATCGGTGAAAGCTTTGGGGTGCGAGGACCTTACGGTACACATTGGCCACTTGAATCCTTGCATGGACGCTCGGTCATTGTCCTGGCAGGAGGCCTGGGACTCGCACCGCTTAGGCCAGCCATCCATCACTTGCTGAAATTTCGTGACGAGTTAGGCGATGTCGGTATCTACTGCGGTGCCCGATCGCCGGCTGATCGAATCTTTGCCAGCGAGTTTGCTCGCTGGCAAAAGGCAAAACCTCGCGCCACAGGCGCCAAGTCCATTGAGGTGCGAGTCACCGTCGACCGCGTCCCTGATCATGCTAAGGCGGCTTGGCAGGGCGAAATAGGCGTCGTGACCTCGCTGCTACCTCGGGCTCTCCCAGACCCAGACAACGTAACGGCATTGATTTGCGGTCCAGAGGTCATGATGCGCCATGCCGTCCAGGATCTGCTCCAGCTTGGAATCGCCAAAGAGCACATCTATCTATCCTTGGAACGGAACATGAAATGTGCTGTTGGTCTTTGCGGTCACTGCCAACTGAGTCGCTATTTTGTTTGCCGCGATGGCCCCGTGTTTTCGCTTGACCGTGTAGAACGCCTCCTCACGGTTAAGGAACTCTGATGCGCCGTGAGAGACTGAAGAAACTGGCGGTATGGAAGTTCGCATCCTGTGACGGCTGTCAGCTTAGCTTACTCGATTGCGAAGATGAGCTCCTAACCATAGCTGGAAAGATAAAAATCGCTCATTTCATTGAGGCCAGCCGCGCCGTCATGCGTGGACCATACGACCTGTCGCTCGTCGAAGGTTCAATCACGACACCCGACGACGCGGAGCGGATCAAAGAGGTGCGACGAGTGTCTCGAACCCTCATCACTATCGGAGCTTGCGCTACTTCAGGAGGAATTCAAGCCTTACGCAATTTTGCCGATGTGCGCGAATTTACCAGCATCGTCTACGCCCGTCCTGAATATATCCATACGCTTGCTCAATCGACCGGCATTGCTGAACATGTAAAAGTCGATTTTGAACTACGCGGCTGCCCCATCAATAAGCGCCAGATGCTCGAGGTTATCCTGGCCTTTCTTAAGGGAAGGCGCCCTAACATTGCCAGCGAGAGTGTATGCGTTGAGTGCAAAGCACGAGGAAATATCTGTATTGCGGTTGCGAAAGGAGTGGCCTGCATGGGTCCGGTAACGCAGGCAGGTTGCGGCGCGATTTGCCCAGCATACGATCGGGGATGCTACGGCTGCTTCGGTCCCAAGGAACATGCCAACGTTGACTCGCTAAGAGCCGACTGGTCTGAGCAAAAAGGCCTCTCACCGCTGGCGACCGAGCATCTCTTCCACACGTTTAATGTGTGGGCAGAGCCTTTTCGACAAGCCGGGCTAGCTGCCAAGCACGACGTGAGACGAGCTGTTCAGCACATTGAGGCCGAACGTGAGTGACAGTAAGACCAAAACCATCAAGGTCAGCTACCTAGCGCGCGTTGAGGGCGAAGGCGCTTTGCACGTTCGCATGCGCAAGGGCAAGGTCGAGGACGTTCAGCTCAAGATCTTTGAGCCGCCGCGCTTCTTCGAGGCTTTCCTCCGCGGTCGAAACGCTCTTGAAGCTCCAGACATCACCGCTAGAATCTGTGGCATTTGTCCGGTCGCCTACCAAATGAGCGCCGTCCACGCCGTTGAACATGCACTAGGCGTGACAGTCACCGAACCGTTGCGCGATTTGCGGCGCCTTCTCTACTGCGGTGAGTGGATTGAAAGCCACACGCTCCACGTCTACATGCTTCACGCGCCAGATTTTCTTGGCTTTCAGGATGCTATGGAAATGGCCAAGAGCCACCCAAAGGCAGTCCAAATGGGACTAGCGATCAAGAAGGCGGGGAACTCCATTGTCAGTGTCGTCGGTGGCCGAGAGGTTCATCCGATCAATGTAAAGGTGGGCGGCTTTCACCGCGCTCCTCGTCCTAGCGAGCTCCGTACCTTGCTGGAGCCGCTCCAGCGTGCATTGGCGATGGCTGTGGACACCGTGCGTTGGGTCGCAGGTTTTAGCTTTCCCGATTTTGACCGAGAACCGGAATTCGTGGCACTGCGCCATCCCACGAAATATCCAATGTGCGAGGGGCGCGTCGTTTCAAGTCAGGGTATAGACATTGATGCTGTGCAGTTTGACGATCATTTTGCAGAGATCCATGTGCCGTACACCAACGCACTTCATTCAGTGGTCAAGAGACGCGGAGCCTATCTGACCGGACCGTTGGCACGCTTCAACTTGAATCGGCAGCGTCTCGCCACGACTGCTCGTGGTCTTGCGGATGAAGTCATTCTTGAGAGCATGGTAAAAAACCCGTTTAAAAGCATCGTCATCCGAAGTATCGAGATCGTTCACGCCCTCGAAGAATCCATCAGGATCATCGAAAACTACCGTGAAGCTCCCACTTCCAGCGTGCCTGTCACTCTCCACGTAGGAGAAGGAGCAGCGGCGACCGAAGCTCCACGTGGCCTCCTCTATCACCGCTACCGACTGAGTGAAGACGGTACGATACTAGATGCTAAGATCATCCCACCCACGTCGCAGAATCAAAAATCGATCGAGGATGACCTGCGCGACCTTTTGCCATCGCGTGCCGCGCTGCCTAAGGGCGATCTGACCCATTTATGTGAACAGGCGATCCGCAACCATGACCCCTGTATCTCTTGTGCAACGCACTTTTTGCGTCTAGAGATTCATGATGTCGAACCTAGCGATGCGACGGTGATGCCATGAATGAGTCAACTGAGGCGGCTGAGACGTTGGTGATCGGTATTGGCAATGACTTTCGTGGCGACGATGCCGCCGGTTTGGTCGCCGCGCGTGCATTGAGATCTCGGTCATTATCCGGATGCACTAGTTTCGAGGTGTGTGAATCCAACGGTTCGGCCTTCTCATTGATGGATCTTTGGCGAGGGCGAGGACGAGTCGTGGTCATCGACGCACTTGATGTGGGATCGCGGCCGGGCGGTGACATTTTGATTCTTGATGGATTGCAAGGACCACTGCCCCAGGATGCGTTCGTTCTGTCCACTCACGCATTTGGACTTAAGGAGGCGATCGATCTATCCAGAACCTTCTCAGGCTTGCCAAAGGAATTAATCATCGTAGGTATCGTCGGCAAACAGTTTGCTATGGGGGACCCTCTTAGCGCCGGGCTTGCTCACGTCGTCCAGCGGATGGTTTCTGAATGGCCAAGGTGCCTTGAGGCATATGTCGCTGCAATGAATCACGTTCAAGGATCCAAATCACTAAAGGAGAATGGAAATCATGCATGAGATGTCGCTGATGAACAATTTAATGAATCAGATCGATGCCGTCGCGAGTCGCGAGGGCGCAGAACGGGTTGTCGCCGTCAAGGTGCGCCTTGGAGCCTTATCGCATATGTCTCCTGATCATTTTCGCGAGCACTTCACCATGGCGTCGATGGGTGGCATAGCAGCCAGTGCAGAGCTAGATATTGAAACTTCAGATGATCAGCAGGATCCTTTCGCCATGGATGTTGTTCTCGACGTTGTTGAGATTGAAGTTGGCAAGACTATGAAAGGATAACGTTGAAAAAGCGCTTTCATATCGTTGTGCGAGGCCTGGTTCAAGGAGTTGGGTTTCGACCTTACGTCTATCGTATCGCGTCTGACCTAGGCCTTGCCGGATACGTCCGCAACTCGCCGGGAGGAGTGGAAATTGAGGCTGAAGGACCTTGCGAGAGTTTGGAGCTTATGCTGAGCCGACTGCGGTCGGCGCCAGCGCCAGCACAAGTCTTGGACGTTCATCGGACGGAGGTAGTTCCCACTGCGGAAGCCAGTTTCAAGGTCGTTATGACTAACCAGCATGGTGATCTGCGGACCGCTCCTACAACGCTCATTCCTCATGATCGAGCTCCCTGCGCTGAGTGTCTGCGTGAACTGATGGATCCGGCTGACCGGCGTTACCTCTTTCCCTTTATTACATGCTCAACGTGTGGACCTCGCTTTACAATTCTGCGAGGCCTGCCGTTTGATCGGGTCCATACCACCATGGCGCCGTTCATACCCTGTCATGCTTGCAGCCGCGAGTATGCTGACCCTAGGGATCGGCGCTTCCACGCCGAGACGATTGCCTGTGCGGATTGCGGTCCCTCCCTTGCGCTTAAGAATCGAGCGCAGCAGACCTTATTTAGGGGTGTCGCGGCCATACATGAGGTCGTTCGTCAGCTTCGTGCCGGAGCCATCGTCGCCATCAAGGGAATTGGCGGTTATCAGCTACTTGCTGATGCATCTGCGGACGCGACGCTGGTCCGACTTAGGAAGGGAAAGGACCGTCCGGGCAAACCACTCGCGCTGCTTTTTGATTCGCTCAGTAGCGTGGCTGAAATTTGTGACGTGAGTGGAGGAGAGGCCCAAGTCTTAAACAGTCCCGAAAAGCCCATCGTTATTCTCAGAAGGAAACATGTGCAGGGTCGCCATGAGGTTCGGACGATAAGTCCACTGGTTGCGCCTCATTCATCCCAACTGGGTGTCATGCTGCCGGCATCGCCCTTGCACCATGTACTTATGTCCATGATGGGCCGTCCCTTGGTTGCAACCAGCGGCAACCGACACGGTGAGCCGATCTGCATCGACGAAAGGACTGCATTTGCTAAGTTGCATGGTCTTGCCGATGTTTGGCTCGTCCATGACCGCCAGATCTTGCATCGGGTCGATGATGCGGTCGTGCGCATAAGTGGCAGTCGCCCCCGAATCATGCGCCTTGGACGCGGCTACGCACCACTGGCCCTTGAGCACCGAAGGACACATGTTACGGATGTGCTAGCTGTTGGTGGTCAAGAGAAGAATGCCTTCGCCGTGACGACGCCACAGCATATTGTATTGAGCCAGCACATTGGCGATTTGGATAGCCCGGAGGCCTTATCCATGCTTGCCAGTGAGTCGCGGGACTTTGCCACGTTGCTGCATTGCCGACCTACAGTCATCGTTATGGATCTGCATCCGGATTATCAAGGGGCTCGTATTGCCGCTGCGGATCTCCAGCCAGTTGCGCTACAGCATCATCATGCTCACGCCTTATCTTGCATCTTAGAGCATGGGTTGATGGGGCCCGTATTGGCATTTGCATGGGATGGTGCCGGATATGGCGGAGATCAAACCATTTGGGGTGGGGAGATTCTTCGTGTCGAAGGCACCCGTGCGTCACGACTCGGATCGCTGCGGTCGTTTTCTTTGCCTGGTGGCGAACAAGCTATGCGTGAGCCAAGACGATCGGCTTTGGGACTTCTCTGTGAAGTCCACGGCAATTTAGCCTTTGCAGCGTCCCCAGCTGTCCGCGCAGCGTTCACGGCCGAGGAACAACGCTTGCTGGTCGCGGCGATCCATCGACGCGTCAACGCACCTCGTACCTCTAGCGTCGGACGCCTCTTTGACGTTGCCGCTTCCATTCTTGACCTATGTCAAATTGCTCTTTATTCGGAACAGGCCCCGGTGGCGCTTGAATGCATGGCTGCATCAGCCACGACTTCAAGGTTCTATCACATGGCGATCGATCATAGACCAGATCGCGGCTACTTATTGGACTGGGAGCCACTTGTGAAGGCAATGCTGGAGGACTTTGCCAACGGCGTGGACTTAGGCGCCATCGCGCGCGGCTTTCATGAGGCCTTGGCTGATTCTATTGCCTCCATAGCGGTGGCTGTGGGCAACCCCCGCCGAGTTGTTTTGACTGGCGGTGTCTTTCAAAATGCGTTGCTGACTTCACTCGCAGAGGAGCGCCTGGATGCCCTTGGGTTCAAAGTTTATACCCATGGATTGGTGCCTGCCGGTGATGGCGGTCTTGCCGCTGGTCAGGCTCTCTATGGCCTTTTGACATCCTGCGACAGAAAGGCGGTTGTATGTGTCTAGCCGTCCCCGGACGAGTGATAAATGTAGTCGGTGACGAGCCGCTCGATCGCATCGGTCAAGTGGCGTTCGGAAGCGTCGTACGTAGGGTCAACTTTGCCTACGTTCCCGACGTGGCCCCAGGGGACTATGTCATTGTCCACGTCGGCTTTGCGATTAGTCGGCTCGATCAGGAGGCTGCTGACTATGCCCTTGGTCTTATATCCGAACTGGAACAAGCGAATAGCGAGTCCTTTTCGGCCGATTGTCCTGCGGGCTTGCCCTCTGCTGGAGAAGGCCGACCATGAAGTATGTCGAAGAGTACCGCGACGGCGCGAGAGTCAAAGCCCTAGCTCAGGCCATAGGCCGTGTCGTAACCCGCCCCTGGTGCATCATGGAGGTCTGCGGCGGCCAGACTCACAGTATTGTGAAGTATGGCTTGGACCAACTGCTGCCGGGGGGATTGGATCTTATTCACGGCCCCGGCTGTCCCGTATGTGTGACGCCGACTGAAAAGATCGACACGGCAGTGTGGGTGAGTCAACAGCCGAACGTGATTCTTTGCTCCTTCGGCGATATGCTGCGGGTACCTGGAAGCAGCGAAGATCTTTTGACGATAAAGGCGCGTGGGGCCGACATTCGCATAGTCCATTCGCCGCTCGATGCCGTAGCCATTGCCCGACAGAATCCTGAGCGCGAAGTGGTCTTTTTCGCCGTAGGCTTCGAGACGACTGCGCCAGCCAACGCTATGGCAGTTTATGCCGCGAGGCGTCAAGCACTCACGAATTTCTCTATGATTGTCGCGCAAGTTCTCGTGCCGCCGGCGATACTCGCGATCCTGCAAGCAGAAGACAACCGCGTGCAAGGATTCTTAGCCGCAGGTCACGTTTGTAGCATTATGGGAACCAACGAATACGAACTCATTGCCGCCACTCACCGCGTGCCCATCGTCGTTACGGGCTTTGAACCGGTTGACATCCTGCAGGGTATTTTGATGTGCGTGCGCCAACTCGAAGTCGGGACGTCCGCGCTTGAGAATCAGTATGCGCGAGTGGTGCGTCCTGAAGGAAATAGTCCTGCCAAGGCTCTAGTAGCAGAAGTTTTCGAGATCGTCGGCTCAGGTTGGCGCGGCCTTGGCGAGCTTGCTGGGAGCGGTCTGGCGCTGCGGGAAGTCTACCAAAGCTATGATGCCGAGCTAAGGTTTCCTGGTCCCTGCTCCGTGACTGCAAGACCCAGTACTTGCCAAGCCGGTGCCGTGCTAACTGGCCAAATCAAGCCGCCGCATTGTCCGGCATTCGCTAAAGCGTGCACGCCAGAGCATCCGCTCGGTGCCCCTATGGTGTCGACTGAGGGAGCGTGTGCCGCCTATTACCACTACCGCAGGAGGAGCATCGATGGAGTCGTCCCCGTCCCCGAGTTTACAGTGTCCTAGACCCTTACACTCTTCACCGGTCATCCAGATGGCGCACGGTGGCGGTGGACGACTGATGAGCGAGCTGCTGGGCCGCCTTTTACCCTTGCTACCCGGAAGCGAGAAGCCGTCGTTGCGTCACGATGGTGCTGTGGTCTCGGTGGCAGACTGGGAGCGACTCGCCTTTACGACTGATTCATATGTCGTAAACCCCCTATTTTTTCCGGGCGGCGATATCGGGAAGCTTGCGGTAAATGGTACCGTGAATGATCTCGCCATGTGCGGAGCTGTGCCAAAAGTTCTGAGCTGCGCGTTGATCATCGAAGAGGGCTTTCCTGTCGCATCGTTGGAGCGGGTCCTCAGATCCATGGCCGCAGCTGCAGAGCTTGCAGGGATCGAGATCATTACCGGCGACACCAAGGTCGTCGATCGCGGCAAAGGTGACGGCCTCTATATCAACACCGCCGGTATAGGTGTATTACCCTCAGGAATTTTGATTGGCCCGCAGAACATTCAGGCTGGCGACGCAATCATCATCAATGGCGACCTTGGTAGGCATGCAGTGGCCGTGATGGGTGCACGGGCAGACATGGTCTTTGATCCGCCGATCGAAAGTGATTCGATACCATTGCATCGCTTGGTGCGGAGTCTGCTCGAGAGCGGCATTCCCGTCCATTGCCTCCGTGATGCGACGCGGGGTGGCTTAGCATCGACCTTGGTCGAGCTCGCCGAGAGTGCGGAGCTTGGTATGAGACTATTTGACGATAAGATTGCTGTCGGCGAGTCGGTTCGCAGCGCTTGCGAGATCTTGGGCTTGGATCCTTTGTATCTCGCCAATGAAGGCCGTTGCGTGGTCATTGTACCAGCACAGCACGCCGAAGGAGCCGTTGCTCTCATGCGTGAGCTGCCGGAGGGCCGCGAGGCTGTCGTCATCGGACGCACGACCAAGGAGCACAAGGGGATGCTGGTTCTCGAAGGTCCATACGGTACCGAGCGGTGTGTTCCGATGCTCAGTGGGGAGCAACTGCCAAGGATTTGCTGAACGCTGAACCTGCGAGTGGTCAAATCTCGAGCACTCCGGTGCCCGAGATCTTGTCTGCCTTAAGGTCAGACAGTGCGCGATTGGCATCCTCCAGTCTGTAGCGTGTCACTCGCGGCTTAATTCCCAAGGTGGCCGCTTCACGCAGCAGCCCCTTTCCATCTTCGCGCGTATTGGATGTCACACTGTGGACATTTTTCTCGTAAAACAGGTGGCGCTCATAATTGAGCGTCGGAATATCGCTCATGACAATACCCGCCAGTGCCAAGGTCCCGCCGCGTGCGAGTGCTGCTAGTGCGACCGGCACCAGCTCGCCAACCGGAGCAAAAATGATGGCGCTATCGCAGAGCTTCGGAGGCCGATCATACGCGTTCCCTACCCAGTCGGCGCCGAGTTGGCGTGCCAGGCTTTGATGCCGCTGGCCACGCGTGCAGACAAAGATGCGGCTGCCCCGTCCCTTGGCGATTTGAGCGACGACGTGCGCCGACGAGCCGAAGCCGTAGATTGCTAAGCTACCGCCAGGCGGGAGCTGACTCCGGCTGAGAGCTCGGTAACCAATGATCCCGGAGCACAACAGAGCGGATGCTTCGGCGTCCGAGAACTGCTCGGGAATCGGGTAGGCGAAGTCTTCATGAACGACAGCGTACTCGGCGTACCCACCGTCATCAGTCCATCCGGTGTAGGCAGACTCGGAGCAAAGATTTTCGCGACCAGACAAACAGAACTGGCAGTGACCGCAGGTATGGCGGAGCCAGGCGATTCCGATTCTGCTCCCACATGAAAAGCGATGGCATCCGGTCCCGACTTGGTCAACGATGCCGACGACTTGGTGTCCAGGAATGATAGGGCGTTTGCGAGGTTCAAGATCACCTTCGATCACGTGGAGATCCGTTCGGCATATGGCGCAGACCCGCACCCGTACCCGAACCTCACCTGGACCGACTTGGGGTTCAGCGACATTCGTCCATTGAAGCGGTGAAGTCGCGATGGGGGCTTGGGTTTTGCAAATCATGGCCTTCATCTTGGACTTTCCCGTGGCCTAGTTGCGACCACGGTGGGTGCGGGCGCGTTTGGATAGAAGAAAAGAGTCTAGAAAAATTTGGTTCCAGCAGCGCAACTGGGGCCTGAGACTCCGGGGGCTTAATCCCAATGCAGCAGGTCCACCTTGTTGCGGCTGTGCGCTAGCTCTGGCTGAGCGCTATGATAGCCGACGACGATCGGCAGGACTGGCTCATAGTCCTCCGGAATTGCGAGACGTTTCCGCACATCGTCGTCGGCGAGCACGGACCACGCGAAGCCGATGGGACATGTGCTCAACCCCAAGCCCGTCGCTGCCAGCATCAAATTCTCGCCGGCCAAATAGCAGTCGCGTGCCGCCTGCGGTTCCTTTGAAGTCGAGCAAATCACGACCAGGACCGGCGCCCCATAGAAGATGTTGAAGGTCGGTTCAGCTAGTTGGTCGCGCATTCCCATCAAGTCGCTGCTCGAATCGCGCAGCAACCTGGCCTTGGCGCGAGTTGAAAGCTCGGCCATCAAGGCTTTGTCATGCGTCACAACGAAGGACCATGGCTGAACGTTCTTGGCACTTGGTGCTTCGATTGCGAGCGATAGCAGCCGATGGATCTGCGCATCTGGGACCAGGGCGCTCGAAAATGACCTGGTAGCGTTTCTATGATGAATTGCTTCGACAACGTCCATTGATTCCCCTTGTTGCTGACGTGCAGTATTATGACCCAAGGACATCTCAAACCAATCCCCAGCCAGTTCTGCGACTTGTTCTAGCGCCCCGGGCTCCTCAAATAAATGAGTTGCACCAGGAACAATGACTAACTTTGTCTCGGTATGAATCATCGACGATTGCGCCGTCCTATTCAGATCGATCACAAAATCGTCGGCGCCACCTACGATCAACAAGGTTGGTGCCCGCACTCTCGCCAATGCGGTGGCAGCAAGATCCGGGCGACCGCCCCGCGATACCACCGCGCAGATTGCTTTCGGCACCTCAGCAGCTGCGATAAGCGCGGCAGCTGCGCCAGTACTGGCGCCGAAATAGCCAATCGGCACCTGCGATAAACTCGCATGTGCCATGACCCATCGGGTCGCATCCAAAAGTCGAGCCGCCAATAGTTCAATGTTAAACCGGATTTGTCGCGTCTGGATATCGATTGACTCTTCTTCGCGAGTCAATAAATCGAAAAGAAGCGTCCCTAATCCCCGTTCGTGTAAGCAGCGAGCCACAAATTGATTACGTTGGCTATAACGGGAACTGCCGCTCCCATGGGAAAATAAAACTAGACCAATGAGGCTTGCGGGAACGGATAAAATTCCGTCTAGATTAACGCCGCCGGCATGAATGCGAACATCTGCTCCAATAGGTGTATTTTTTTTCATCTTCATTATTCTCCGGAAGGCCTGCGACTCTGTAAATCAACGAATGAGGTGATTTCCATTAACGCAGCCACAAGCGTATAAAAGCGTCTTGCTTCGCTCAACTCATCGTAAGACGATGTTTTCAATCACTATCCTGCCATGACATCTAAACTACCTGGAAATACGGACTTGGTTTAAGCTACTTAGCCATTTCATCTCTCTCTCTCCCTCTCTCTCGTTTGGGGGTGAAATTAATGAGATAAGACGAGAGTTCAAATGCAATTTCTGTGCTGAGAGCGCTCCCGCCTATCATTAAAGATCGTTGAGACTAAAACCTGCCAGATATAAGGAGCAAGTAGTCGGCGTTGAGCAGCACAATATCCCGAGGGAAATATGCCGATTTAGCTAAGGTTCTTGGGAATCAGGTGAAAAGTGTTAGATCTTCATGGGGCTTTTTACTCACACATCCGATAAAGCCAAGGTCGATGTTCGAAGTTTGATTCATGTGTCCTCCTAATGATACAAAATAATGTACGATTGTTTTGGAAGTCGTTGAGTATAAACGTGGTCGCGTAGGAGGCCATCGTGCGATAGTTTGACCACTGCAAGCGCGACAAGAGGGAGGTGCAAATCATCGATTGTTGTATCTTCGAGTGCGAAATCCCCAAGTGCGAGTAGCGGTAAAAGGCCAACCACCAGAACTTTCATCAGAGCTAAGTCCAATTTTCTACCGGTATTATCCCTTCACCTTTGCGATATCTTGCAACCACATCGAGACCAGAACATGATGTTTATAGGATTCCTAACGCGTGGTTAGACCCTGCAGAAATGGTGCCGATTATTCTTTTGTGTCTAGCGATCCGATAAATAAGTGCGCGTTGGATTAAAGATTGCTTCACTAGCTTCGTGTATATGCGTCTTCATCATGCTTGAGCTGCGAGGCATAGTATGCCCTGAAGGTAGGAACCATGAGTGTCCGACCTAAAATTGGTGAATCAGTAATCGATAATGAGACGATCGCGAAACTTTTCGACGAGACTGCCGACCTTCTTGAGATCACAAGCTCTGACAGGGCGAATCCATTTCGAGT
>JAPLFX010000215.1 GCA_026390445.1 Pseudomonadota bacterium | reverse complement strand
GTATCCCAGTCACCAAAGTAGGTCTGTTCCAGGGTGTAGATGTGCGACAGGTTGTTTTTGGCTTCGCTCTGCTTGGCTTTGGCCTGGAACATCTGAAACTTTGGCACCGCGAGAGAAGCCAACACACCGATGATCGCGACGACGACCATCAGCTCGACCAAGCTGAAACCCTTCTGCGCCGCATTTTGTGTCATCCGCTTAAAAAAAGACATAAACAACCCCCAATGTTTAGTTGAACCGAACGAGCTGCGCTTACAGGTGGCCGACTCACCTCAGGTAGCCCGCTCATTCATAAACATCTGTTCGGAAGGCGGTACAAAGAACTTTAGGTAAATTAAATCGACGCTTCGTGGGCACACCCAAACTACGCAGTATATGCCATAGATATCAGATTGTTACGGTATTTTGATGAGCTGCGTCGGGCGGCTCAATATGGGGTAGCGACACCAGGTTTTCGGGTCGAGGCTAAGTTCATCGACATGGAAGCCCGGAGCGTAGCGTTCCCTTTTCCACTGGCTGGAGGCCCAGAGGCGGTGGAACTTATCGATGTAGCCACCTAACTTTTCTGGACTTTCCTCGGGAAAATCGCAGGCCAGGCTGGCCTGGATATCGGCCGCGCCGAGCCGGTCGCGAAGCATATAGCGCTCGATGCGCTCTAAGACTGCGTAAGGCATAAGGTCGTCCTCGTCGCGCTGCTTTGCCGCGGCCGGACGAAGTTCGGCCGTAGGTTGCTGGGCGTTGACCAGTCGTAAGGCGGCAATTGGACCCAAACCGCTTGAACAGGTGGTCTCAGCCCAGCGCAGCCAAGCTTGAAGAAAGGGCTTATCGATCCCCGAAAGCGGCGCCAAGCCGCCGGCGGTGTCGCCGTCCATGGTGGCGTAGCCGACGGCGGCCTCGCTACGATTGCTGGTCGTCAGCAACAAGGCTCCGGCGACATTGGCCAACATCCAGACGAGCGGCGCCCGAGTGCGGGCTTGAATGTTTTGCAACGCGACATCATCGTCCTGCCAGCTGAGGCTGCGCTTTAGCGTTAACTCCGTGGCTCGGACGTACGCATCCACCATCGGCTGGACGTCGGCAAGGTGGTAGGAAGCACAGACGGCAGACGCCACCGCCACCGCCGCCGCCTCGGTGACCGGCCCACTCATCGCCGTTTTTTGATAGACGCTGGTGAGGGCCTGAGACGTCCAATCTCCAACGCTTCGGACCTGGTTGCGCAGCGGCATGCCAAAACGTTGGACGGCTGCGGCGAGCCCTAATTCCGCAGCAGACGCAGCGAACATATGCGCGACTAAGACAGCGCAGCAGGCGGAATCGCAGCCGCCGCTCAAGGACAGCACAAAGCCTTTGGCGCCGGACTTACGATGGTAGTCAAAAAGGCCCAGCATCTGTGCCTGTAAAAACTCCTCAAAACGATCTAGGACCACTGCTGCGGGAGCATTCGCCGCGACCCTGGTGGTTTTCGCTACCGTAGTGACCCCAAGGTGCCGCGGATCGCGTCCCTTGACCTGATTGACCGGTGCGTCAAGAGCTTCGGACCCTGGTTGCGAGTCGTCCTCGCCTGCAACTGCACGCACCGGCTTACTCTTGAGTTTGGCAACGCTCGCCAACTCGGGATTGATATCCTGCCAAACGATGGCACCGTCATGAAAGCCGAAGCGGTCGCCGCGTTTGATGATCTCGCCGCCCGCGGCAAAGAGGACGCCGCCGTCGTAGATTAAGCGTCCAGCCTCGAGTCCGAGCAGATTGCTGTAGACGTAGAACACCTGCAGAGACCGGCTGCTATTGGCGACCAGGTGCTCGCGCTTGGCGTATTTGCCCAGGGCAAAGTGCGACGCACTGGGATTTAAGACCACTTGCACGGCATCCGCATGGGCCGCTGAGGCTGGCACGCTGTCCCAAGCCTCTTCACAGATCTCCACGGCGACGCCTAAAGTCCCCAGCTGGTAGCGGAGGTCCCCCAAGGCCACTTGCTCGCCACACAGGGTCGTCGTCACCACCTTGCCAAAGGGCCACGGGCGAAACCAGCGCGGCTCATAATGGACGCCCTCGCGCGGTAGGACGCGCTTGGCGTTCACGCCGAGGATGTGGCCATCTTGCACCAGCACTGCAGCATTGTAGAGGGCGCCTTGAAAATAATGCGGCAGTCCGAGCAGCACGGTCTGGCCGTGGGTGTGCGGCAAAATCTCGCTGAGCGTGGCCTCGGCCTGCTGCGCCACGGCTAGGCTAAAGAAGGCATCCTCGCAGCCGTAGCCGGTGATGCATAGCTCCGGCAGGCAGAGCAGCTCGACGCCGTGGCGCCGTGCGTCCTCGAGCAGCTTGACGATGCGGTCCCGGTTACCGGCAAAATCCAAGGGAATTTGATTTAAAGTAGCCCCGGCTACCCGCAGTAGATCCATGCTTGCCTCGCTTTCGCACCCCTAGGTGCGGGGAAAGCCTACCATCCTCACCCCGGAGAGGCTATCGCCTCCGCAGGCCACGGGGAGGCCCAGAGACGGCTTGGCCTGCCCAGCCCGCAGGGCCGGTCACCTTAGGCGGTCAGGGGAAACCATGAATCATATGGATCGCATACGGAGGATTAATGGTGAGTAGACCATAGCTTTTATGAATGTGCAACATGCAATTTAGCTATGGATAGAGCTCCGAGAAGAGGTTCCAGATATGCTTCCGAGGGCGCGCAGATCTTCGCCGCGCTCACGCGCCGCTGGCTCCGACTGCCAGCGCCAAGCCTGGCGCACGTCGTCGCCATTGATCGCCTCGGCCTGACGCAGATCGGCGAGGGTGCGAGCGACTTTCATGCAGCGAAGGAGTGACCGGGTGCCGGTGTGATCAGGAATGATCTGCTGAACCAGCGTGCCGAAGTCTGCCGCTGCCAAACCCGAGGCTTGAATCAACTGATGCAGGCCAAGATCGCGGTTAAAAGCGACGCCGAGGGATTGGGACTCGCTCCGCCTTGCGGCAAAAGCGCGGGCCGCGATCACCCGCGCCAACATGCGCTCGGTCTGTCGCGCAGCAGCACTCGCGGCAAGGTGGAGAAAAAGCTCCGCGCTCGCACCCTCCGGCTCCGGCATGTTTAGATGCAGATCGATGCGGTCCAGGATCGGACCGGATAAGCGCTGCCGATATTGCAGCAGACGCCCGTTGCCGCAGATGCAGATGCGCCGCGCGCTACCGGCCCAACCGCACGGGCAATGATTGCAGGCAGCCACCAGCAGGATACCCGCCTTCCACACGGTTTTGCGCTGCGACCTGGCAATGCGCACTTCGCCGGTTTCCAGCGGCTCGCGCAGGGCCTCCAGCAGATCACGGCGAAACTCCGGCAGCTCATCGAGAAACAGCACCCCACCGTGCGCTAGGGCCAACTCGCCGGGCGCATCGGCACTGCCGATCACCGCCGCCGCACTGGCTTGATGATGGGGTGCTCGGTACGGCGGGCGTCCAGCGAGCAGAGCAGGCGGTAAACGCTCCATGCAGCCGCTGTAGATGCGCATCGCATCGATGTGCGGCTGGCGCGCCAAATCTGGCAGGATACTGGGCAGCCGCGCCGCCAGCATCGACTTGCCGGTGCCGGGAGCGCCGCGCATGAGCATGCTGTGCATCCCTGTGGCGGCAGTGATCACCGCCAGTTCAAGCGTCGGACTAAGGATCATATCATCGAAGTTCACGCCGAGAGTCGGCGGCGCAGCACTTGGCGGTAGGGCCAGCCGCGGCGCTTCGCTCGTTGCCGCAACCGCAAACAGCCACGTGAGGACCTCGCCCAGGGAGCGGCACGAGCGGACCTTGAGCGGCGCGTCCTCGCCACTGACGGTGGCGACCAAGACGCTCACCTCGTGCAGATTTTCCGGCGCGACGACGAGCCCTTCGAGCCCAGCCGCCAGGGCCGCAAGGGCAAACGAGACCATGCCGCGAACCGGCCTCAGTTCACCACCTAGGCCAAGCTCTGCGACAAACATCCAACGCGACGGGTCAACACCCACCGGACCGTCACAAAGGAGCAACGCCAAGGACACGGCGACCGCCAAGTCCAACTGGCTGCCATCCATCTTGACGTCAGCTGGCGTCAAGCTCATCACCAGACGTCGCGGCGGGATGCGAATGCCCAGCCCCTCCAGGGCTACCCGAGCCCGCTCCTTCCCATCGCGGCACACCTCGCTCACCATCCCGAGCAGCTGCAGACCAGCGAAACCACGGGTAAAGCCGCATTCAAGCTGCATCAGCTGGGCCTCCATGGCGGCGAAGGCGGCGGTGTTGACGAGGGTTTGCCGAGGTGCGGCAGCTGCGGCGAGCGCGCCACCGTCGGTTGATGCTTCAACATGGGACATGGAGGCCTCCTTAGGTCGAGACGGCCATACTGCAGGTAAATGCTGGGTCGAGCCAGCGACCTAGGCGCGAGGTCGCCGGACATGGCGTGGCGGCAGAGCGAAAGAAACGCGCCTCGAGCAAAAAAGAACTCGTCATAGACAGCATCAAGGCTATCCTATAAGCGAATGCGATCATCACGCGGGAGCTACGGCTTCTGCTCCGCCTGGAGTCGTTCAGAGCCTTATGTCATCAACCGCAGCCGCTCACCCCGCTTATCCCCTCGACCCCTGCCGGCTTGATTTAGGCCAGCAGATCCATGCCGCTTTGACCCACTTGCTACCACCGGGACAAGCGCCAAGCTTGACCTCTGAAGGCATCGGCCAGCTGCTCGAAGAGCCACCGGAAAAGGCGCTGGGCGACTATGCGCTGCCATGCTTTCGCTTTGCCAAGGAACTCAAGCTCAAACCGCTGGACATCGCTGCTGCACTCGCGGCCAGTTTGAATACGGCGCCGCATGGCTGGCTGGAGGGCGCCAAGGTGGTGGGCGCATTTCTCAACCTGGTCACGAACAAACAACTCCTAGCGACGACGGTGGTGCCGCAGGTGCTCTCCGGAGCGGCTTTTGCGCCACCGACTCCGGCCGAGGGCACGGCCCGCACCCGGGTGATGATCGAATATTCGCAGCCGAACACCCACAAAGAATTCCACGTCGGCCATGGCCGCAATGTCTGCCTGGGCAATAGCCTAGTCAGGCTCTATCGCTACCGCGGCTATGAGGTCGTCGGCGCCAACTATTTTGGCGATGACGGCACGCACATCGCCACCGTGCTGTCCTATTTGCTGCGCCATCAGCTCCAGGCACCAGCTGAGGGTCGCAGCGAATGGCTAGGTCAGCTCTATGTCGCCGCCAAAGGCGAGCTGGCCAATGCCGATGCGGAGGCGAAACAAAAGATCATCGACGCCATTTCCGTCGTGCACCGCCAGATTGAGACCAAACAAGGTGATGTATATAAACTTTGGCGCGAGACCAGGCAGTGGTCGCTCGATGATTTTGCCAAGATCTATGCCTGGCTGGACGTGCACTTTGACGTCTTGTTCTACGAATCTGAGGTCGCCGCAAGCGCACAAGACATCGTCCAGGAGTATGCCGCCAAGGGCGTCTTTATCCTCGACCAAGGCGCCATCGGCGTCGATTTAAAGCCGTACAAGCTTGGCTTTTGCATCTTGCGTAAATCCGACGGCAACTCGCTTTATGCGACCAAGGACCTCGCCCTAGCCAAAAAGAAGTTTGAAGACTTCCGTATCGACCGCAATATTTACGTCGTCGCCGACGAGCAAAACCACCACTTCCGTCAGGTCTTTAAGGTCCTGGAGCTGATGGGCTTTGCGCAAGCCAAACAATGCCACCATCTCAGCTACGGCATGGTCGTCTTGCCCGAGGGCAAGATGTCGTCTCGCGATGGCACGGCAGTGTCCTTTAATGATTTGCGCCACCTGATGCTGCAGCGCCTAGGCGAGATCTTGGCAAAATACGCCGGCGAGTGGAGCGAGGCCGAGATCGCCACCGTGGCCCACCAACTCTGTGACGGCGCCATCAAGTACGGGATGGTATCGACCGACCCAGCCAAAGAGATCGTCTTCAACCTCGACGACTGGCTGAGTTTTGAGGGGCAATCCGGGCCGTACCTCATGTACAGCTATGCCCGCACCCGGTCGATCTTGCGCAAGGCGGCGGAGCAAGGCTTTCTTCCTGATCCGGCGGAGGCCGCCGCCCTCACTGCTGCGTCCGAGCACGAGCTGCTGCGCAGTCTCTTTGACTTCAACCGCGTCGTCGCCATCGCCTGCGAATCGTGCAAGCCGAGTGTTTTAGCCTCGCACCTCTACGACATGTGCAAATCATTCAACCGCTTTTATGTCGATGTGCCGGTGCTAAAAGCCGAACAGGCGACCCAGCGAAGCGCGCGCCTGGCCCTCACCGCGGCCTTTAGCCAAACCCTTAAGCAGGGCTTGTCCCTACTCGGTATGCAACCTCCAGAACGGATGTAACTTCGATGAACCAAACCAACGCCTGGTCGATCCCGCTCCTGCTGACGGCCATCCTCATAATCCTTGGCCCATTGCTAGCGCACCTGCATATGGTCGCACCGATCGTCGGCTTTCTGACCTTTGCCGTCTCCTTAGTGCCTGGACTCATCGCGGTGTTTTTTGGCATCTACCTTCTCTACCATGGCCACCAACAACGCGGCCTCATGTCCCTGCTCATCGGCTTGGTTCCCCTAGCAGTCATCGCTTTTGCTTTGGTCCAAAGCCGCGACAAACCCCGCATCAACGATATTTCGACCAACCTCGACAGCCCACCGAGCCTCACCGCTGCAGCTAAAGCAGCGGACAATGACGGCAAGGACTTAAGTTATCCAGAGACCTTTAAGAGCCAGGTTCAAGCGGGTTACCCCGACCTTATTTCCTTGCAGGTTAACCAACCGCCAAGCGCCGCCTTCGCTCTGGTGCAAAAGGTGGCCGCAAAGATGCCCGACTGGAAGGTCAGCAGAAGCGACGACCAAACGATGACGCTAGAGGGTGAAGAGACGGCTGGTCTGTTTCAATTCACCGACGACATTGTGATCCGCGTTCTGCCGATGGCGGGAGGTGCGCAGATCGACATGCGCTCACGGTCGCGGGTTGGGAAGGGTGATTTTGGTGCCAATGCGAAGCGCATCCGGGCTTTCTTTGCGGCGGTGCAACTGGCCAACCAGCCCTCATAGCGACGGTGGCTGCTCTCTGGTCCGTGGCGTCTCTATGACATGCCGTTCTTTACGGATCAAGGGGTTAGAGGAAGTGACTGACCCTATAGGCTATAGGCTTGAACCACAGGGGCTGATCTGGCCACCGAGATTGGCAAAGGCGCCACCGGTGACCGCGGCCAACCAACCGAGCGTGCGTGCATCTTGCTTGTCCTGACCTTCGTCACCGGCGCCAACCCAGACGATGCTGACGTGAATCTCCTGAGCGCGCGCGATTTCGGCCACCTTTTGGGCTCGCTCAGGGGTTAGCGAGGCGGCGTTCTGGGCGATGACGACGAGGTTGGTGCCGTGTTGGGCGGCGGGGATGTAGCGCAGTTCGCCGGAGGACAAAGCTAAAGCTGCATTGCTGCCAACGCCCATGGCTTCGCCAACGACGCTGGAGATCGGCAGATAGCTATTATCGCCAGCCACAGCGGGGACGTTGGCGATGGTGCGCAGCAGGGCTGCGCGCATATAGTCAGAAGCCCGCCCGCTACGAAAATCCTCAACCACCTGCACGGCCGCACCGTTGCCGAGCATGGCCGTGTGCACGCGGTCAAAACCGCTGGAGGCGCCAATGTTGGCGAAGGACTGCGCTAACCTTGTACAGAATTCTTGTTTATCAACGAGGCGTAGTGGCGCCTGCGGCTTGAGGGCCTCAATCTGTGCCTTGCTGGAGGTGGCAGGAGCCTCAGGCGCAACTGCGGTCACCACCGGAGTAGCCACCATCGGTACCGCGAACGCAACCGGCGAGGACAAGACAGCCAGCGACATAGCGACCAGACCCAATCCGAAAACCTCAACAGGGAACTTCATAAAGCCTCCAAGGCGACGCGCTCTAAACGTCACGGTCAGGCTTTTAGAAGCAATCTTTGGGCCAAAAAAGGAAGGCCTTAGTTTCAATTGGTTAGGCCCAGAGTCTGCGCCTAAGACATCGACACTAGGCCGCCGGCTTGGCAGGGACCGGTGGCAAAGTTGCGAGATGCTTGGCGAGCTTCTCCCAGTATTTGACCTTGGACATGCCGGCATCAATCGCTTCAAAACGTGCGTGCCAGATATCTGGCTTAGCCTCGGTGGGCGCTGAGGCCACGACCTGAACTTGAGCTCGTCCCTCCCATGCGGTTTGTAAAAACGCGTGGGCGATATTGAGGCGACTGCCTTTCAGCAGCGGAAAACGCACTTGTAAAATCCCACCGGTTTCATCCAGCCCGATCAAAATCGCCGGCGCCTGATACTTGACAGACACGCTCGCGGTCGTCGTTGCCGCGTTCTTGCCGGCAACCGAAGCGATGTCGTCAGCGCGTTCAAAGGATGCTTGCAGCATCTCGACAAACACCCCCATACCGAAAGGGCGCTTTAAGTACCTAGTCTCGGTCGTTGACCGAGCATTTTGCGAGGTCGTACCGACGATCAGCGGCGGTTTGCGCCCACCCGGGAGCTTCGCATAGACACCCTTCCACTCGATACTCGAGGCGTCATTCATCAACTCATGGAGGTAGACGCAGCCAATGGTCTCAAAGTCACGCTTAACCATCGCCGTGGCCATCGGCAGCGTCTTCGCATGCACAAGGTCGATGCCGTAGCCTTTGAGAAGTTCGCGGAAGCCTTCGTAGCGCGCCTCGTTTGGTTCGTAAAAGACGACCTTCTTCAACTTCTCCGGCCCTTTACTGGCATCGGCGCCGATTTTGAATTCAGGCAGGTTGAGCACCCATTTGCGCCCAGCACCGATGATCCGACTGATCGGGAACATGTTAAAGATCTCGTCGCCGGAGCGCAGATTTGTCGCCATGCGTAGCACGGCCGGGCCAAAGTCAGGACTCGCTGGAACACAGACCATGCTTGCTGCTGGATCGACCTCGGTGCCTGATCTAGACACCATTTGCTCACCGGCACGGCCCATCACCGCGGCATCGATGGAAATCGTCAAATCCGTCTTGATCCCCAGTGACTCGGCATCGAGAAAATACGGCGACACCGCCGCATGGGCACGGATCACTTCGTAGACTTTAGCAAGAAAGCCGCGCGGTTCAAACGGGCCGAGGAAGAAGCCAGCAAATTTGCGCGTCGACAGCGGGGTCAGCTCCTCCTTCGTCTTCTTCAGCACGTGCGCCATGATCGGCGTCTTTTTCAGCATTTCATGCGCCTGTAGTCGATCATAAAGGGTCCCGGCCGTACCATCGGAAAGGATCACTTCACTGATCACCAGGTGCGGCATTTCTTGGGCGATGCATTTAAGCGCATCGTAAAGACTTAGCGCCATGACGACACGAAAGCCGGCCTTGGTCAGCAAGGCCTGTGTGGCGATGCCACGCTCGCGCTTCTCGATGCAAAGAACGATCGTATGCTGCGTGATAGTTGGTGAGATAATGGCCATGCTCAGCCCGCCTTATCGGTGGGCAGAGGAACTTTCGGCGCGCCTTGGGCCGCGGCCGCAGCTTCCTGCTTTTTAGAGGCGATGATCGATTCTTTGATCTTATCTAGCTTAGCAAAGCTGGCGCCAAACTCCTTTTCGCAACGCAACGCATATTTCATCGCCATATCCCACGCCTTGAGGCGCCGACAGGCGAGCGCAGCATTCAGCGTGATCTTGTATTTAAGTTCGGGCCGCACGATCTTGTGGGCCTTTTGGTATAACGCGAGTGCGCTCTTGCCTTTGCCACTTTGCGACAGCTGGATGCCGAGTTCGTTGAGTTTGGCGGCAAAGAACGGACCGACGTCGGACATGCCGTCCATCAGCTTAAAGGCCTCGCCGACCTTACCGGTGCACAGCATGACCTGAGCCTGGGCCTCCAGCACTTTCGAATTATTTGGTGCGATCTTCGCGGCTGCGTCGACGTAGCGCTGGGCCGTCTCAAAATCACCCTTTTCGACGTAGACTGAGGCCAAGTTTGCCTTGCGCTCAACATCGTAGGGGTTGGTCTTCTCCAGCGTCTTGAAAACATCGAGCGCCTCGTCGAGGCGACCGGTGACCAGCAAGGTTTCGCCAAGACTCGAAGCCGACGGACGAAACATCTTATTCATGCCACGCGCACTGGCGTAGGCGTCGGCTGCTGCAGCGTAATTCCCACTGGCTTCGGCCGCTTTGCCCTTGGCGAAGGCCAAACGATAATCATAGGTCGCCATATCGCCAATCGCGTCGGACGCCTGCTTGATCGCACCCTGATCGGCACTGCGAATGGAGCGACTGAGCGACAGCGTTTTAAACTCCGGTGAGGTCTCGTCCTGCATCAATTCGACGGCTCGCCGTGTGACCGCGGCCAGCTCTTTGGCCCATGTCGCCATGGGCACAAACTGCTCGATGCCAAACTCAAAGACCCCGGCCATGAAGACGGGCGATGGCTCGTCGCAGATGATGGCCTGAAAGTCCGAGATACAACCGACGTTGGTTTGAAAAGATTTGAGCAAGGTCTGGAGGTCGCCACCGTTTTCGCTGGCAAAAAAGGCCTGGACCAAGACACTGCCAGCATTGAGCATGGCTTGAGCTTCTTCGAGGCTACTGGCGCAGCTAATGGCCATGCCATAGTCGTGACCCGCCGTCTGGTCTTGCCAGGTCTGCGCCAGGCCAAGCCCGGAGAGGTCGACGAGTAAACAGGTCCAATCCATTGGTCTACCTTAGGTCGTTGAAACGACTCAAACTCCATGAGTCTGTATATTTGTCGGTCGATGCAGGCAAACATTTAGCGCCGTCGCGTTCACTCAGCTCGACCTAGGCACCTTAACTATATGAATTTAGATTATAAATTATTAAAATTTAGGAATCAGCAAAGGTCGCGAATAAATAAAAAGGCCACCCCGGCCGTGTCTCCTGTTAAAATCAACCCAGCCATCGCCATGTCTGGATGGCCTTGTTGCATAAATCCTGCTCTCCAGCCTTCCCGGCCTCCCAGTTTTTGGGCAGCGGCTTTTTTCCGCGCAGCTGGAAGGGCGGGAAGGCTGGAGAGCAGGAATTACCCAACAAAGTCTGTCCGGATCTCTAACACGGCTGTTTGACAGGCAGAACGTTATGACCATGCCTCCGTTCCCACGGCTTTGGCCAATGATCCTGATGGCTGCACTGTGCTTTGCCACGCCCTTTGCCAGGGCCGAAGGCCAAAGCGGCGACGGGCGCACCGGCAAAAGTGGGCTGCCGCCATCCTGGCTTGGTGCTCCAGATGGACGCACCAAGGACCGAGGCAATCCCTTTACCGACGATCGCCGCCACCAGACGGCCCCGAGCGAGCCGCTCGACTCTGGGCCCAAACTGCGCCAAAGGCCATGGTATGTGCCGCGCGCCTCGCTCGGCTTAAGCACCAACCTGCCAGAACTCTTCACCATCGAAAGCCACCTGACCTTTGGTCACTATGTTGGTCTGCACCTCTTCTACTCACCACCGATTCCCATCACGGTGCGTGTCGAGATGCCGTCAGATCTGATCGTCGTGAAGAGCAACGTCGGCTTGGCCAATCCGGCGTTTAACATCAATGGCCAACTCACCTACGGCGAGCAATACGGAGCCGAAGCCCTGGCTTTTCCCTTCGGCGGCTCATTTTTTATCATGGGGGGCGCGTCGCACCGCCGCATTCGCCTGGTTGCCGATGCACAAACGCCCGTACTAATCTGCAGCGGCAGTGCCATTCTGACGCCCAATCCCTGCAGCGATAGCAAAGCAACCATTACCTCGCAGATCCAGCTCAAAGCCCACGCCGATGTCATCACCGAAGCCACTCTCCTGCGCAGCGGCATCGGCTGGTTCTGGCATATTGGCAGCTTCGGCTACTTCACATTCAACCTCGGCGCGGCTAAGCCCATGGGGGTCAAGCACAATGCCAGCCTCGACGCCGCCATCGTTACCCCGGCTGGTAGCGATGCCGAGCTAAACGCCGCACTGGAGCAGATGCGGACTAAAAAACTAAGCGACCTGCGCCAGCAAACCCTCGATGCCACCAAGCCGGTGGACCGCCAAGTCCTACCTATCCTAGGGATCGGCGCCGGAGTGAGATTTTAAGCAACCAATGACCCGTTGATATAGAGCTATACGTTTAAATCATTATACTAATCATAAAATTGTACCAAAGACCTCGGCGAAAGGTTATAACTCGGTGCATAGTGAGTCCCGTTCGCGCCCCCTCCCCAAGGGCAAAGAGGATTGCTGGTATGATCATCTTCCAAACAGCGGGTTGTGGCTATACCGGCGCCATCGGCTTTAAGTCACGCCTACTGGCAGAGGCGCCAAGCCAGGCCACGACCTTTCGCAGTGACGACTATATCCATCGTCTCAACCGCACCCTCCAAGCCGAAGTGCGCGCCTTGTCCGCCTATGTCTCTCTAGCCCACCACCGCAGCCTTGAGCCGGTGATCGCTGAAGGCAGCGCCTCGCACCATCATGCCAGCAGGGAGTTGGTGCGCTTAGTGATTGCCAGTCGCGGGGTTCCCGAGGATCGCTCGGCGCTGAGCATCGGACTGACACGCCGCCTAGTCACCCTGTTCAACCGGATGCCAAGCGGCCTGGCGGAGCGTGCAACCGTGGTCACCCTAAGGCAACTAGAGCGCCAGCTCATCCCAAACTATAAGCATCTGCTGAAGGTGGCCCCGGCGCGAGACCTCGACACGTTAAGGGAACTGCTGGAGCAGACCAGTAAACAGGACCTAGCGTTGTCGGTCTAGTGAAGGTGAAGGGCTAACCTCCTGGGTCCTTCCTCGTCTCGTAGACGACCTGTCCATCGGCCCCGATAAAGCGCGACAGCAACTCGGTTGCCGAAACATTCAGCTCTAAAAACCCGAATTGACTGCGCGCAAAGCGGGAATCGGTGACCCCACCAATGGTCTGGTAAATATCGCCGCCGCCGCCGCCAGAGACAAACATATCGAG
>JAPLFX010000159.1 GCA_026390445.1 Pseudomonadota bacterium | reverse complement strand
TGAAAATGCTCAGAGCAGTACTTTTCGAGTTTCTGCTGCTGCACCTTGAGGTCCTGTGCTTGATCTCTAGCAGCAACCCTGGCGTAGGCAACGGCATGCACTTTTAGGCTGCGCGAATTCTTGTGAAAGACCGTGGCCAGCCTATCCTCGTCGTAGCGACGATGACCACCTAGGGTGAGATGGTCGGGTAGCAGACGACCGCTCCTAGCCCACCTGCGCATTGTGACAACCGACACGCCTATAGCTAATGCGGCAGCGCCAATTGATAAATACATACCGTTTTCTCCAATCAGTCCATTGATTGTAGCCATACAAATGTACTGATTGAGCAGGTTTGTCAAACAATTTCTTCGGCAGCTAGAAACCCGTACTATCGGCGCATGCAGATGTATTTATACCGGAAGGCAAGGGTCGAGGCTGCTGAGCAGTCAGCGGAATTTATCGCCTGGCTGACAAAATCATCGGCTCAAAGATTAGCCGCTTCAGTCGCCGCAACATCACGGGCAAAGGCCGCCGAAGTCGCCCTGACAAAGCAAGCCCGAGACGATGCTGAAAGGATCGTCGTTCCGCGGATGAAGTCCGAACATTTAAAGCGGGCGGCACTGTCGGCGAATGACAATGACGGACCGCCGGACGGCAAAACCCTAGAGCGTTGGAGTGTCAATTTTCTTCGTCACTCATGCACACCCTATGATTACCTCAATGATTCCGACAAAGGCCTTGTCGGCAAGGATACTGCTTACAAAGTTAGGCGCTCGATTATTTTAAGAAAAATTGCGGAAGTGTACCCATGGCTGACCCTGGAATGCGAATGCCAAGATTCTTTGTAACAGTTGGGCCAAAGCTCGGACTTCAGCTTGGTCGCCCTCAAGCGAGCCATTCTCGAAGCGCAGTGAAGCCTTGTAGCGTTTCATTTGCTTTCGCTCGCTCCAGCCTTTTCTATTTACTCCCACCCGACCATGTCAGCAGCAAACATGAAAGAGTTCAAAATTTAAGGACGCAAAAATGCCCCCGAGGTGTGTCACTCCATCGTAAAACCGCCGCAATCAAATGATTCTTCGGCATTCGAATGCTAGGAAGAACCGTTACAACGCCGCCTTTGTTCAAGGTCAATTCAGCAAGATCGTCGAGTAGGTCGTCAGCCGTCGTCTGGCCGGACTGATCTAGAACTTCAATGCTACCGGTCTCTCTATCCAGATGCCCCCAAACTTGGCGATCCTCCGCTACCAACAGGCTTTGAATTTGTCCCCTGGCGGCCGCCTTTGCAATCTCCTCCAAATTGGTTGTCGCTAGCCCAGATGCTTCTGCTCTACGGAACGCCACTACCGAGCGGTTGTCGAGTTCTTCAAAATAGTACTCCATGGTGTTTAGACTTAGGTTGGTGAGAGCATCAGTATCGAGGTCATCGACGTAGCCAGCAATTCCTGGCTCAAGCAGGTTCGTATACGAACACACGTCCCTAAAGGATTGTTGCTGATGATGCGGGCCCGCAAGCATTAGTGGAATCCGCTCGCCATGCCAGTGACTCTCTAGTTGTCGATTGAGCTGTTCCATGTTCTCGTTCAAATCCTTCGCTCGCCGTATCCTTATTCCATCAACAAGACCATGCTTATTGCTACGATCAGTTGGCAATTGCTGATCTTGAGGCCGCTTGAAAGCCATACGTTCAACTAGATTGGTCCCGTCTGCAGTAACTAGAAACAAATCCGCATGCTTCTTTCTCAAAGCTAGCAAATAATAGTTGCGACGTGATTGCACGCAGCGCAATACCGGCTTCACGTGGAAACTGTCCGCCGCGACAGCTAGATCAGAAGTTACGGTCGGGAGCTTTACGATTCCGGTAAAGTGCTCGTTATGATAGATCCCGATCCCTCCCTTTGCCCGTCTGAGGCCTACCATTGATAGTGCCTTTTTTAGGGGCTGCAACAAGCGCTCCCGAGTTTTTAAGTCGTAGGTTCGCACAATCAATGCCTCGGCCCTCTTATAAAGCCGGTGCAAATTGAGCCTCAGTTTGGTGGCACTGTCCTTGTCCGCAACATCGGTCGCCAAGTAGAGCGAGATTGCCGGAGCCGACTTCGCTTTTACCAACTTTGCTGCCTCGTTTACGGTCATCGTTTTCATCACTAGTTCTCCTATGTAAGCGGGACAGTTCTTGCTGCCCCTTGTTTACTACATAGAGTCTATCGGCTAAACGACACTTTTCTTTAATAGATAATAAAAATAAATATATTCGTTTTTTACAAAGTATCGATCTCGTAAAAGTCGAACAGGTTCCATCCATCCTGGAAAGAGCGCCACGGCCAACGCCCCTCAGCTGCGATCTTTAGAAGAACCTCGCTCATAAAAATGATGAGTACCATCCGGTCGAGAAGCTTCAAGCAATCGCCATATGCACCGCTTGTGGCTTTACTGGTTTCCAATCCAACAAGTGCTGCAGCAAACAAGATCGCGGCAGCCATGAAGTCTTAAAATGCCGCCGGTGATACTTGTCGCTTGGGTGCACTGAAGATCTGCCAAACTGAAGCCCGATCATTCGGGCTGGGTGATCATGACGATGGCATATCAGCCATCCAACTTTTCGGTGGATGGATTCAGCTTCAACTTCGGTTTGACGACGAGAGATGTAACAATGGATCCGAGAAGAATAATGCCGATAATTCCCAGAGACCATAGAACCGGAAACTTCCCACCAAATGCTTCGTTCAGCCAAGTCATCTTCAGACCGACGAAGATTAAGATTAAGCCCAAGCCGTATTTTAAGAAGCGGAACTTGTCGACGACGCCCGCCAG
>JAPLFX010000114.1 GCA_026390445.1 Pseudomonadota bacterium | reverse complement strand
GGAAGGACCACTGGTGGGCCGACCAGCAGAGCGCTGGACAGCCTTGTTCTATCAGAAGCGGCGGAGAAGAAGCGTTAACCTAGGTTAAAACGACCTACGAAGCAGGAATGACGCCCGTTAAAACCGAAGGTTGCAGGCGCTATCGAGTGGTCGAGGACTCCCTCAGCAGGCATAGGTGGTCCCCGATTTGATATGCCAATTTTTGTCAGATTCTAAGGTTGAGCCTCAATTGCTGTGTGTACGCAGCAATGCGACGCACGGTCCGGCCGACCTAGCGATTAAACACCGGGCACATTGACCTCGACTCGGCGACCATCGGTTTCAAACGACTTATCGTTGGCGATCTGATTGTAGATCGTCACGATCGCATTGCGATATCCGGCGGCGCCGTAACTACTACCGTCCTGAAAGGCGGTATAGCCGCCGCGTATATAGTTTAAGGTGCTCTGGATACCCCAGGTGCGAAAGCCCTTCAGCAGCAGGCCAACCACCGTCCCAAGCTGATCAGGCGCATTGAGCGACGCGCCGTAATCGTTTCCGGTATAACCTAGACGCGTCAGCATATCGTAATTGAGGTTGAGAAAACTGACGTTCGCCGACGGCGTCCTGTCCTTGTGCGCATCGCGTTGGTTAGCCGCCATCAGGGTCGTCTCCTGCATGGCGATAGAGATGACCAAGGCCAATTCCTGCTCAGTAGCACCGGCTTGCTGCGTCACCGTGTACAGATTTTGCTTGTTTGCTTGGAGGGTGCCACCGTAGTTGCCAAAGCTAAAAGCGGCGTTGCCAGGTACCCCGACGGATAGTCCGGGTAGACCGCCTGGCGTTGGTCCCGGAACTGGACTTGGCGATGGGGACGGCGCTGGCGTAGTCGGGACTAAACAAGAGTGAGATCCACGCGGGTCCGTGACACTCATATCCCACCCGTACCCGCCGCCGGTGTTGCTGCCGTTCGTGCAATAGGGATACCCGTTGGGGCCAGTCTTCGGTTTCTGGTCTGGTGAAGGTGCTGGTGCAGGCGCTGGTGCAGGCGCTGGTGCAGGCGTAGGTTCTGGTGTCGAGCCGGTGCTTCCGATCACCACTGGCATACCTGCGCCTAAAGCTTTGCGTAGCTGGGTTGGTTCGTTGGCGAGGAAGGTCTCGGTCTGGGAACCGACGACTGGGTTCATGATATCTTTGCTGTTGTTTACATGCTGCAGGCCAAAGCTGTGGCCAGCTTCATGGGCGATACCCTGGCCAACGACGTGAGCCGGAGCGTTTTTTGAGAAGACGAAGCCGACGTCGTTAGGGTTGGCGTTGCCCGCGTCGAGGGGGGCGATGCCAAGGACGCCGTTGCCGCCGCAGCCGAGGTCGCTATAACTACCGCCGACGTGGATGGTCGTGTAGTCGCCAATGGCCGGTTTCTGCGTTGTGAGCGATAGCTTGGCGCCGGCTACCTCGTAATACTTGCGGACCTGCTCCAGGATGCTGCTCCGGTCGGCGGGGCTAAAGCCGCTCGGCGGAACGTTCGCCGATGACTTGCAGAGGATGAACGATTGGCCGCGGCTGTAGCCCTTGGTGACGACGGCGCCATCAAAGTTGACCCACAGGACTTGGGTGCCGTCGCCCGCCGTTAGCGCGGCGCTGCCAAGGTTTTTCAGAGTATCGGCAAACAGTGCATCATAGTAGGCCTTTGGCGGCTTAACCCCGTCGTCCTCGGCAGCATATTCGTGGGCGCTGTCGGCCTCGACCTGCGAATGGTCGGCGTCGGCGCTGCTCGGACCTTCCGATCCGGCCGCAGGTGTTTTGTTGGTCGAGTGCTGTGCTTGGCCGCAGCTCACGATGGCCGTGGTGCCGCAAATCGCAACTAAAAGCACTGCCAAGAAACGGGGAGCTTCGCGCATGCACTGTCCTCCTTTAAGTCACACAAGATTGGGGGGGGGGTACCAGTCGGACGACCGACAAAAGCGTCATTTTCCTCATCGGGTCAGGGGTAGGGAGACTTGAAGGAGGGTTTTAAGGGTCTGGTACTACGGGCATTTCTCTCGGGATTTAGAATTAGGAAGGATTCGCCCGGGTGAGATTCACCTGAGCTTTGTCTGAGGGGGATTTAATGGTGGGTTTGGCAGACCTTGGTAAACTTGTGCGAGAAAGGTTCGTCGTGCCTTGTCGCTGCGGCAGATTTCTGACACGCTTTGCTCACAAGAAACCAATGAGGCTGTCCAAGAGATATGGACCCACAGGCCGGAGGCAACGTTGAGCCAAGACAAGCACCTAGGGTTTTTGCGCCGGGCGATCGCCTTGTCGTCCAGGGCCGGACTGGAGTTTTGTACCGGAGGACCGTTCGGCGCAGTCATCACCAAAGACGAGCAGATCATCTCTGAGGGAATGAACCAGGTCGTCGTGAGTCACGATCCCACATGGCATGCCGAGATGGAGGCGATTCGCTCCGCCGCAGTGAAGCTGCAGACGTTCAAGCTTGACGCATGCACACTCTATACATCTGCCGAGCCTTGTCCGATGTGCCTCGCGGCGACCTACTGGGCTGGGATCAAGACTATTTATTATGCGGCCAGCGTTGACGATGCAGCGCTTTACGGTGGTTTTGACGACAGTTTCATCTACCGTCAGCTGCAACTGAACAAAGACCAAAGGCAGGTGCGGTCCACGCAGCTACTGCAAGAAGAAGCGGCGCAGGTATGGCGGCTTTATCAAGCGAAGCCGAATAAAGTCCCGTATTGAGGCGAGGCTCGGCCCCGCCCACGGGTATTGCCGTGTAGGCCTCGATGTATCAACTATGGGCGTTTGATCAGCCAATTCACTAGGTCGATTTTGGTGACGATATGCAGCGGGCAGCGCTTGCCATCGACGACGACGACCGATGGTGCATGCATCAAAATCTCCTGCAGTGCACTGATCGGTGTGGTGTCTTCAACCGTTGGGACGGCGCGATCGAGGACATCGGCCAGCAGATCCGTGGTGGTGATGTCGCCAGAGGAAAGGTACTTCAACAGATCGTCTTCTTTCACCATACCGATCAAACTGCCGTTGTGGACGACCGGAATTTGCGAGATTCCACGACCGGTCATCACTTCGACGGATTGACTCACCGTGTCCGAACTTTGCAGTGTGATGAGCTTTTGTTTGACGGTGAGGAGCTGGCCGACGTTGCCTTGAATGGTGTTGACGCCGGTGAAGCGGTTGTCGCGCATCCATTTATCGTCGACAAATTTGGTCATGTAGTTGCGCACGCCGTCTGGCAAAATAACGACGCAATTTTGTCCGCGCTGTAGCTTCTTCGCTTCCTTCAGCGCAGCGTAGAGTGCCGAGCCACTGGAGCCGCCGCACAGCAGGCCTTCCTCGCTGATCAGACGCCGGGCCAATTGAAACGATTCACGGTCGGCGGTTTTAACCCACACATCGACCAAGCTGCGATCGAGGACTTTGGGAATGAAATCGTAGCCAATGCCCTCGACTTTGTACGAGCTGATCGGAGCTGGGCCGGCCAAGAGGGAGCCGATGGGATCGACGCCGACGATGACGCACTCAGGCGCGTACTGCTTGATCTTAAGGGCGACGCCGGTCAGTGTGCCGCCAGTGCCGGCACCCATCACCACCATATCGACCTTGCCGTCTAGATCATCCAAGATCTCCTGGCCGGTGCCCTCAAAGTGGGCGTCGGGATTGGCAGGATTGGAGTATTGATCGAGGATATGTGCGTTCGGTAGCTCGCGCTGCAGGCGCGCGGCAACACCGATATGGCTGTCGGGTGAATCAAACGCAGCATCGCTCGGGGTGCGGATGATTTCGGCGCCAAGGGCTTCGAGGACGACCTGCTTTTCGCGGCTCATCTTTTCTGGAAGGGTGATGATGACCCGGTAGCCTTTGACAGCTCCAGCTAAGGCGATGCCGATTCCGGTGTTACCGCTGGTCGGCTCGATCAAGGTGTCGCCAGGCTTAATCCGGCCGCTCTTTTCGGCTTCGATCACCATGCGGTAGCCGATGCGGTCTTTGACCGAGCCGCCGGGATTCAAAAATTCGCATTTAGCGTAGATATTGCACTCGAGGTTGGCGCCGATCCGGTTGAGTTTCACCAGCGGGGTGTGGCCAATCGTTTCGAGGATGGAGCTATAACGCATGGAGTTCCCTTACTTTCGGGGCGGTGGAGCGCAATCGGACTTGAGCCGGACGTCGGCCTCGTGCTAATGACCTTGGCCAAACAGTGGGGCTTAGGGCAGTGTTTAGCGCGTCTTACGCGGCCCTGCCAAGTGATTTCAGGGACCTTTTGCCAAATCTCATCTGCCATAGCTGCCGTCAAGTCTCTGATCTTACGCCACCAGTGCCGCGTTCGGCTAGTTGTCCGCGCTGTCTGAGCGACCTACGTTGCTGCCTCAACTGTCGGTTTTTCGACGCTGATGCCCACCATGGGTGCCGCGAGGAACAGGCCAGTTGGGTCAAGGAAAAGGACCGCGGTAACTTCTGCAGCTATTTCTCGCCGGCCACGGCGCAGGTCGATCAGGCAGCGCACACGGCGGCTGCCAAAGCCAGTCTGGACGCGCTTTTTTCCGGGCTGCCAGGGCCGCCGCCCGAGGCGCCGGCGGCGGCCGGGTTGAGTGCTGATCTCGAACGATTTTTGCGGTCTAAACGCTGAGATGTCAAAGCCTTGACGCTCACTAAATGTTGACGCCGTCAATCGATAAGTGAAACAATCTTAGGTAGCACGTCCTGCCCTGCCCACTCCGGGCCATCGGTATCCCTACCGCATCCTCACCCTGGAAGTTTCATGTTCAAGAGACCGCTCGTCGCCATCGACATCGGCTCCTCCGCGATCAAGCTCGTGGTGCTGACCGGTGGTAAGCAGAAAAAACTGCATGCCGCAGGCCTCGAAGTATTGCCTGCGGGTGCCGTAGTAGACGGCTCGATTGTCGATGCGGAGGTCGTTGGCGAGGTACTCAAGACCTTGCTCAAACGCCTCAAAATAGGCACGAGAGGACGGCGTGCGGCCATTTCTCTCGGCGGTAGTTCGGTACTGATCAAGAAGGTCATGATCGCGGCTAAGGATAAAGAGTTAGCCGAGCAGGTATTCTATGAGGCCGAACAGCAATTTCAGGCCGATATGGCTGACATCTACTTTGACTTCTATGCGCTACCCGAGGCGCCAGTCGCGTCGGATCCGACCAACGCTAAGTCGCCGGTGGATGATAAGGGCCAGCCGGTGCTGCTGGTTGGTGCCAAGCGTGAAATGGTCGAGGCGTATTTGGCCCTCGTTCGCTCCCTTGGCATGCGCACTGGCGTGGTGGAATGCGGCGCCTTCAGCGTCGCTAATATGTTTGAGTATAGCTACGGCAGCGTCCAGGGCTTGACCGCGCTGGTCAACGTCGGCGCTGCACTGACACAACTGTCGCTGGTCGCCAATGGCAACTACGTCTTCACTCGGGAGATCGCCATCGGTGGCGATGACTATTCGCGGCGCATCATGGAGTTACTGAGCGTCGATCGGCCAAATGCTGAGACCCTGAAAGTTGCGGTATCCCAAGGTGATGCCAACGTTCCACAGCAGCTCCACCAGGTCCTCGGCGAACTCAATGAGCAACTGGTTGGTGAGCTTCAGGTGTGCATCGACTATTTCTTTCAAAATGCTGAGGCTACCGACCGCGCCGCTAGCTTAAACAGTATTTATTTAGTCGGCGGTGGTGCTCGGACTCTTGGCCTGGATGCAGCGCTTGCCGCCACCCTGCAGATCCCCGTGCAAATCGTCAACCCATTCCAACGGTTGGAGATCAACCCGAAAAAGTTCAGCACCGATTATCTGATGATGCAAGGCCACCTCTACGGCGTCGCTGTCGGCCTTGGCCTGCGCGCGCTAAACGACCAACGCTAGTCCTCGTTTCCCCCAGCGGACAGATAACCTCATGATTAAAATAAACTTATGCCCGCTCGACGAACTCGACAGCCCGTATTGGTACGTGCCGGATGTGGTCGCCGCCGCTATTGTCGCCGTGGCGGTCTTCTTCGCGACTCAATATTATCTTGGCAACATTCAAGATCAGATCGATGTCGTGGTTGCAGAGGCGGCGAGCCTCGATGAAAATACCGCCAAGCTGACGCCAGACCTCGAGAAGTTTAAAAACCTCGGTAAGGATATCGCCGATCTAAACAGCAAGCTCAGCGCTCTTAAGTCGATCACTGTGTCGAAGATATCCAAATACAAACCAGTCATTATTCTCGAACACTTGCAGAATCTTAAACCTGAGGGTGTCTGGTTTGAAACGGTGCGGATCGGATTCAATGTCAATGCCGCAAAGACAGGTGCCGCAGGTGCCGCAGTGGGAGCAGGCTCGCCGCAGCCAGCCCAGGCCCAGTCTCAGGAAGTCAACGAGGACGGCTTTGAGGTTAAGGGGCAGGCATTTGACCATATTCTCACCGCTGAGTTTATGACGGCGATTCGTTCAACGGAGAACCAAGAGATCGATTCCGGAGATCTGCGCACCCAGGTGTACTTCAATGAATTGACGCTGATCGATGCCAATATCAACAAGGCCGCGGCTGGTCGAGAGTTTCCCGAAATGGCCAACTATCCCGTATTCAATCTGCGTGGACATTTTAGCGAGCGCAGTGCTCAGGCCCATCCAGTGACCCCAGAGCAACCGCCAGTGGGTGCGAGAGACAAGGGGCCGAAGGCGCCGGCCGATGCTCCGGTCGCGCCTCCGACGCAAGCGCCGGTCGGAGGGGATGTTTCGCTGCGGCATGCTCCGCTTCGTGGTGGGAACGACCAATCAGACATGGAGCGCAGTCGGCGCTTTTAAAGGGATCAGTATGGCGATGTCGGTCGAGGAACTAAAGGAACGTTACAAGCTACTTCCAGTTTGGGGTCGGCTAGCCATTGCATTTGTGATCGGCTTTCTGCCAGGAATCTATCTTTATTTTGATGAAGGAGATGCGCTTGCGCAAAAGTTGGTGGAATCACAGACCACTGTGCAGACAAGTCGCGGCAAGTTCGAAGATGCCCGTAAGAAGAAGTCGAACCTGCCGCAGCTTGAAGAGCAAATGGCTTATACCGAAGATCAGCTGGCTAAAGCCAAGCTTAAGTTACCAGACCACATCATCATTGAGGATATCTTGCAGAAGACCGCGATGATTGCCAAACAGACTGGAGTGCAGCTTACGGTCTTCAATCCCGCGGCTGATATTTCCCATACTGTCCCTTACCAGTACATTGAAGCACCTATTACCACGGAAGTCGTCGGTCATTTCAGTCAGATTGCGAGCTTTTTCGATCAGATGATTCACCTCGATGGTACGATTTTTATGCGGCGCATCGAGCTGACTAGACAAGATGCTAGTGATAAGGCTCGCGCAGGTGGGGATGGTGGTGCTGGTGTTATAGGTGAAGGTGATCTGCGTAAGAAGTCGGCCTATGAGAAGGCACAAGATGCACGGCAGAATCTCATGGTGCACGCGAAGTTCGACATCGTCGTCTTCCGTTCCTTAAGCGAGCAGGAGCGTCTTGCAGGTTTGACTCAAACACCGGCAAATGCGGCCAAACCAAAGCGTACTCCGCCGCCTGCCGCTGCCGACGGAACTGATCCTGCTGCTGCTGAAGGTGCAGCCGCGGCTGCCTCCAGCGAGCGGCCACCAAGTGCTGGTGACTAACTGGTGCTTAACTGTTTTAAGAGGTGCTAGCGTGCTTTGGTCCAGAACACATTTAATTCCGCTGCGAGTGACCACGCGCACTCGCGTGCGCTGGTTGCTTTGGGCCATGGCCTGCTTCGCCACGCAAAGCGTCATCGCCGAAGAGGACATTGTCAGTCCGGCCAGCGACCTTAAAAGTGTGCACAGAACGCCTGAAGGAAACGATGAGACCGGAGATTTTGCCGAGGAGCCGCTGGCCCCACCGCCGCGTAAGAAAGCGGCCAACGGCCGTGGCACTCATGCCGCGTTAGCACCCTCCGCCGGTCAGACAGCGGCAGGAAAGCCGCAAAAGGGCAAGTCCATGGCCGCTAAGATCGGCAAAAGCCAGAAAGCTGCAGAGGGAAGTGAAGCTGAAGGGGAACGTGGAGGTGAAAGTGACGCCGAAGCGGACGTGAGTCAAGATAAGCCAGAAGCTAGGGCCGCCAACGGCCCTCACGTGGCTGTGGCAAGCTCGGATGATTCCGATCCGATGGCCGAAAAAACTACAGCGCAGCAGGTCAGCGGCGGGATGCGTGTCGAGGATATCGTCGAACCGCCGAGCGACTATCGCTATGCTGCATTCGGTAAACACGACCCTTTTGTGCCACCGATGGTGACGGCACGCGACGCGGCCGCTGCAGCGGCGATTGATTCACTTGAGATCCCAATCATCAGTCCACTGCAGCGCTTTGCGCTTAAGGATCTGAATGTAATCGGAATTTGGCAGCTGTCAAATGGGGAACACAAGGCGATGATCATGACGCCATCAACCGGTGGTGCAGGACAGGGCATCATCGTCAAAATCGGCGACTCCATCGGCAATCGCGGTGGTAAAATCCAGGCTATCGGCGACGACTTCATGACGGTGCGCGAGTTCCTCTTGGCGCAGGATGGCACCAGGCAGTTTGAAGATAAGCTGATGTTCATGGGTAAACGGGTGCCTGATGAACCATCTGGCAAGATCCTCTTTACGCCTGGTTCCACCGATACCAAGGTCATCTTGGACAACGGCCAGGATGATGGAAGTGCTGTCAAAGTGCCAGGTCCGAAACCGGGTGCTGCTGGTAACCTTGGTGGCGCACGTGCCGCCGGCGCAGCAGCTCCAGGCAGGGGCGGGCCGCTGTTTGGCGGCCCAGGACCGGAGGCACTGCCAGGAGATGATGCACTACGCCAGGGTCCCGCATTGGCGCCCGTTGATGCCAAGCGACACGCCTTGCGCGAGGAGAATCCGCTGGCAGCGGCGCAGGCTGAGGCAGCCGCGAAAGCGTCGCCTCAGCCTATAGCCAGTCCTCCGGCCGCACCTGGCGGCGGCGCTAACAATGGCCAGGCCGTTCCCCCCGCATCGGGAATCAATGACCCAGCACCTATCAAGCGCAATGTTTTTTAACCGGGAGGACTTCCTGTGACCAATGAACCCATCCATGGACGCCTGCGCATTCGCACGCTGTTCGCCTGTGGTCTATATGCGTTCAGCTGGTCGGCGTGCAGCGGCGATCAAGAGGTCGATCCCGATCTGGCGCAGTCC
This sequence comes from Pseudomonadota bacterium, assembly GCA_026390445.1. Lineage (GTDB taxonomy): Bacteria > Bdellovibrionota_B > Oligoflexia > Oligoflexales > CAIYRB01 > CAIYRB01. Next base: position 12,750 of record JAPLFX010000114.1, on the reverse strand, counting down.
AATGACGCAAGTGACGGTGATACCGCAGAATCCTCAGGAGGTAACCTAGGTAATGCCAGCACAAATGACGACCTTACCGCGACGAATCAGGGCGGTGGCAATGGCAACCAGGCGCCAAAGAATCAAGGTAATCAGGCCGCCTTCAATGATAAAGGTGGCAACATCGGGCTAAACAATGCCGGTTCGGGGGGGACAGCGAACCTCGATGCGCCCGCTGCCGCGAATGCTCAGGCGCCCGCCAACGCAGTTGCGAATACCCAAGCCGTCAGCGAGCCCCCGCTCGACCAAGAGCCAGCCCCGCTTGCCGCAGTGCCTAAGCCAGGCAACAGCGACGCCGCGCAGGCCGCAGCTGTGCCAGCCCCGGCACCACTTCTGCGGCCGGATACGCCGCTGAGCGAAGCTCCGTTGCTTAAGCCTGACTTGGTGCCAGCCTTGGCCCGGTTGTTTTGGGTTGGTTACGACTACTTGGAAAAGGAAAGCATGGTGCGGATCGAAATGGTCACGCGCGGCAGTCCCAAGTATCACGTCTTTCAGGAACGTAATCAGCTTAACCAGCCGGAATTGGTGGTGCGCTTTTTCAATACTGAATTGCGCCACAAGCTGCGCCGCGATATCGACGCGACGGAGTTTCGTTCTCCGGTCGCCTTTGTGCGCCTGCGCCCTGACACCGAAGAACACACGGTCGATGTCGTCATGACCATGCGCGACGAAGTGCAGCCGCGGCTGTTCAATAAATACGGCAACATCATGCTGACCTTTCCCATCCCTGACCGCTATTTTGGCAACAACTCAATCGGCTCGGCGCCCGTGGCCCAGGCGCAGCTTATGCCCAACGCCAATGTCATGCCGATCACCGCGACCGGAAGCCAGCCTAGCGAAGGCGCTAAGCTGGCCAAGGCATTTATCAATGATCCAGGCAAAGAGGCATTTGCTGGGGCGCCAGCTGCGGCAGGCGTACCGGTGCAGCCGGGTACTGCTCCTACGTCGATGTCGCCTAGTATAGGGCCATCTGGTGCTGGCAGTCCGGCCGGCTTACCGCCAGATTTTACCACGCAGCCCGCCTCGGCGCAGCCCGGCTCGGCGCAACCCGCCGCAACGCAGGCCGTTGGCGTGCCTGCCGGAATAGGCCCTGCTGCAGCGCCAGCCACTGCGGGAGATATCCAGCTCCCGCCTAGTGACAGTCTGAGCGGTGATGATCTGTATGAAGATCCAAACAAGCCGAGAAATGCCGAGGTGAGTCCAGCGGGCCAAGATGATTTTGATGTCCGTGGGATCGGCGGCAGTACCCCTGTTGCACCTGCTGCTAAAGGCAGCGAGGATAAGGACAGAGAGCAGCTAGACGACAGCAAATTCGATGACTTTGATGATGGCAAAGGTAATTCCAACAGCGAGGTCGATAAATTCGAAGTGCGTGTGCGGCTCCCCCGTCGTGCTCCCCCAGCGGATCTTTACGACGTGGCGGTATTTACCACCGCGGGTGTTGCCGCTGACGATGAGTTCGGCGTCCCTGACGCTGGTGCTAACAATGCGGCAGCTGGCAATGGCAACGCTAAAACCGCTGCGGCCAACGCCGGTACCTCCGACGCTGATTTATTTGGCGACACCGCTGCTGCAGGAAATGGCGGCGGGGCTGCGGCCCCGGCTGCAGCGGATGGCGCGCCTCAGGCCAATGGCGGGGCTGCCAATGCGGAAGCCCTACTTGGCAATGCAGCGGCTCCGGAGGATCCAAAAGCAGCGCCCCAGGCTCAGGCCGCCGCACCTGCGGCGCCCGCCAACGGCGCGGCAACTCCAGCATCCGCCACTGCCGCCACACCCCCTGCTGCGCCTATTGCCGTTCCGGCTGCGATACCTTCGGTGCTGGCGCCGGCGCCGGCGCAGTTAGCACCGCCGGTCGCTGACATGCCCAACGGCGAGCCGCCGATCGATGGCGCTCCAGATCTTGCCGGCCAGGAGAGTGAAGGTGCTGAAGCGGACCAGAACGCTGCGCCAGGCAGCCACGGTGGGCGGCCGATTAAGGTCGACTTTCGAGGCGCGCCGCTGTCGGAAGTGATCCGGGTCCTCAGCGACGAAAGTCACGTCAACTTCATGTTGCCGCCTGATTTGGGCGATAAGAAGATCTATATCAGCCTAAATGGCGTCCCCTTTAATGATGCTCTCAAGGCTATTCTTGATGCCAACGCCCTACAAATGGTGCCGCAGGCGCCGAATCTAGTCCGGATCGATACGATCGAGCGCTTCGCTAAAGAAATGGAAGACGAGGCGAAGCGTCGTAAGGCTGAGTTGCTGCTGCGCCCGACGAAGATCCTGGTATACCGGATGTCCTATGCCAAGGTGAAGGATGCGCAGTCGATGCTAGACGCTATGCTCGGTGGCAGCAGCCGTGAGGATAAGCGAATTTCTGTACAAGTCGATGAACGCACCAACTCGTTTATCGTCAACGCGTCGCCTGGCGACTTATCGATGATCAAAGCTCTGCTCGAGCGCATCGACTTGGAGACGCCGCAGGTCAAAATCGCCTCGCGGATCGTCGAAGTGCTCAAGGCGTTCAAGGATCATATCGGCATTAAATGGGGCACTCCGTTTAATTTCGACCAGGGCCGCGGCCTGGGCTTTGGCAACTTGGTGTTCCCCAATTATATGCTGTCACGCTATGCCGTTGATGCTGGCGGTGGGGCACCTGCCCCTGGCAACATGAATTTTCGCTTTGGCAGTGTCAATAACTCGACGGCCGTGGATCTAGCGTTATCGATGGAGGAAAATGCCGGAACCACCGAAGTGCTGCAATCCGGCAATCTGGTCGTTCAGGACAATACCAAGGCAACGATCACGGCCGGCAGCAGCGAGTTTTTTCGCCCCGTGGCACAGGCCGGTGCGGCGGCACCCGCAGGAGCTCTCGACGAGATTAAATATAACCTCATGGTTGAAGTGACTCCCCATATCACTGCCGATGGTGCCGTACAGATGGCCTTGAAAATCAACAGTGACACGGCTGCCCCAGCCGTCACCCCAGGCGCCGCCGCGTCGAAGAATAATCGCTCGATCGATACCAATCTCCTTCGCCGCAGCGGGGAAACGGCGGTCATCGGCGGCATCTATAATACCAGTCATGATAAAAATGTGACCGGCGTCCCGTTTCTCTCCTCGCTGCCGATCATCGGTGCCTTGTTTCGTCAAACCAGCACCAACGACAACAAACGCGAGTTGATGGTGATGGTGACGCCGACGATCCTGACGAACTCCAAGGCATTTGCTGCAAGTGGAGGTGACGGAGGGGACAGCGGTGGCGCCTTGGTGCCGCAGGGTCCCTCACCTGCAGCACCGGTCAATGCCGGCGGCAACTTGACGACCGGCGGTGCCGGAAATGATGTCGGAAACGGCGATAGCGATTTTGACAGCAGCAGCGGTGGTGGTGGAAATTCTGGGGGTAACAATTCCGGTGGCAGTTCCGGTGGTAATGCTAGCTTCGGCCTCAGCAACGGTGGTGGCAACGGAGGTGGCAATAATGCGTCGGCCGAACCTAGCAATAGCGGCGGCAACGGCAACAGCGGCGGCAATGGCAACAGCAGCGGCAACGGTAATAGTGGTGGCAACAACGGCAATGCGGCCGGAAATAATAGCAAAAATAGCTCGAACGGCAACAGTGGGGGAGGAGGTCTAGATGATTGAGCAACGAGTCCTTTGGCTGTTGCCGTTCGCAGTCGCTTTGGGTTGTGCCGCAACGCCCGAGGACAAGACCTCGGGGCGGTGTATTCTAAGTTGCAACAATACCAGGGTTGGCGGTGCTGAATTCACGGTTGAGGCCCTGACACCGACGCCGCTTGCGCTCAAATGCGAAGCGAGCTTCGCCGCTGGTGAAAGTTCCCACGCGACACCGACACCCGTCCAGGTACGCTTTCGCTTGGTCGAGACGATTCCGCCGTTTGGCACCGCAGCAGCGGCCCCTGCGGCGGGCGGAGCGGCGGCTCCTGCAGCAGCAGGTGGGGCCGCTGCCCCCGCTGGGGGCGGCCAGACCACGGATACACCGTTGTTAAGTAAACGCCCGGTCGGCGGCGTGGGTTTTGAACCTGATGTAAAGGGACTGGTCTCGATCGAGAACTCGGCACCTGAGTTTCACCCAACTCCGGCTGAAACGAACAAGGTGTCTTCGGCCAAGTACGCTGGGATCGTGACGCCCCAAGCCGAGTGGTGCTCTGACACCTGCGGCATCATCACCTACGAATTTTGGCCTAAATGCATCTCCGCCGGCAGCAATGCCATCTCTGCAGGGGTGGCGGTTGAAGGCGTCGGCGCAGCGCTGCCCGTGTCGCTCACGTTGACGAATCCTTGAAGCCAGGTGCATCGAGGTTATTTGCGGATGACATCAAGCAGGCCGAGGAGCCCAAGCCGGTAGGAATCGATGCCGAATCCTGAGACGCAGCCAATCGCGGTTGGCGCCAAAAACGACAGATGGCGGATGGGTTCGCGCGCCGTGACCTTGGACAGATGAACCTCGACAAAGCGCAGCTTCAGCGCGGCGAGCCGGTCCGCGAGTGCCAGCGAGGTATGCGTCCAGGCACCGGGGTTGAGTACTGCTCCGTCCCATTCACGCGTCAGAATGTCGAGGTATTTGGCCTCATCGTTGGTCTGAAAAAAGGTCAGATCAACGGCGAATTTAAATGTCGAAGCCTGAGCCCGCAGCAGGACCTCCATATCTGGGAGTGTGGCATGACCGTAGTACTCCGGCTCGCGTTTGCCCAGTAGATCGAGATTGACGCCGCTGGCGATGAGGATGCGCAGTGCTGGCTTGGTCGACCGGGTCGTGTGGACTGCAGCATGGTCGCTGGGCATTGGGCTTGGTCCTGGCAGTTTCTTGCTCATGGGTGTGTCTCATGTGGGTGAAAGCGCTGCTAGCTAGCTAAGTCGCGCCAACAGGTCATTGTAGAACTTAATCTGACGGTCGATGATCTCGACGCTTTCCATGCGATCCACTAGGGTCGGATCAACGCTTAGGTCGACATCGCGTTGGTCGCGCTCTAATTTGCTGAGTTCGGCGACTTTGCGCCGCAGCAGGTCGCTGCCTGGCATCACGCGCAGCAGTCGTCGGTACACTTCTAGAGCCTTGCCGTAGTGTCCTTGCCTGGCGTAGATCTCAGCGAGCGTGGATGAGTCGAGTTCGAGGCCGCCAACGCCGTGCTTGCTGGACGTTCCCGGGTCGCCCTCTGGTCGAAAAATCTCGTTTAACGGTACGACGTGAAAGGCAGCGATCGAAGCTTCATAACTCAGCTCTGGTGCTGGCACATGCGGCAGGCCACTTGGCTGGGAGCGGACCTCCTTGGATTCGGGCGGGACTTGCTGCAGCGGTAGCTTCGCAGTGGCCTGCGGTAACGGCGGTAAGGCGATTTCAGTCCCGCGCGCCATGAGGTCTTGGTGCAGCTTGCGCCTGGCTTCGCTTAGTCCGCTGACTTCGAGTAACTCACCCAAGCGCTTGACTTCGGGATCGAGCATCTGCATGAGCTTGAGGTGCTGGTATGAGGCCCGTGCGTCGGCCTCATGAGCGAGCAGCAAGGCAAGTTTAAAGCGCAGCTTTTGCGCCAAGACATTTTCGCGCAGCGAGTCGGCAGCCTGTTCCAGCAGCGCCCAGGAGGTGTCGATCATGCCCTTGGCCAGGAGTTCACGGGCCAAGACGACGCGGGCGACGGTAAAGCCAGGGTGGCGTTCTACGCCCTGAGTTAATAGCTCGAGACTTTCATCGACTAGACGGTGCGCGCGCAGGATATCGGCGACCGGCAAAAAGCTCCGGCCGAGCGGCTCGGTGCTAAAACGTCGGGCGACTTCCCGCTCGCTTTTCGATAGCGGTAGGTTTGCCAGCAGTGGTGTCCAGACATCGGCCATAAGAACAGTATACTCCCTATACTCTTTGGCGAGCCAAACTTCCCCAGTCGGGAGGGTCTTGGTTCACAACTCGATCCAGGACCAATTCGAGCCATGCACTTTGCCGTCGCGTCGGTAGCTGTGCCATTGCGGTGTTGCAAAGGTACAGGTTTGAATCACGCTGACCTTGGTCAGATCGACATTGGCATTGGCCAGCGACAAGACTGCAGCCACCGGCAAGTCGACATGCCAGCGATCGGCCTTGCCCTTGGAGATGCAAAGAGCTGCCTGCACTGGACTCAATCCGCAGGCTCCATGGTGGAGCGATTCGACGACTTCGATGCCGACTTCAAAGGCATCGCGGCTGATGGCAGGCCCGACGACGGCATGAATGTCCGCAGCATGGATCCCCAACTCGGTCAGGGCGAGGACCGCTTCGCCGATGATCCCCGAGGTTAAGCCGCGCCATCCGGCGTGGACCGCCGCCGCAGCGCGTCCTGGCACCAGTAGCAGGAGCGGTAAACAATCGGCCGTTTTAACCGCGAGTCGGGTCCCTGGTGTCAGGGTCAAAAGGCCGTCAGCTTCGACCCTGCGGCTGGTGTCGCCACCGGTGGCCGCCTCTGGCGCGACGACGATCCGGGTGCCATGGACCTGCCGGGCGTGGTGGACCGCTGGCGGTGGAGTCTCGTGCTTACCCGTGAAGCCGTGTTTGGCCCCCAGATTCTTCCAGGCGTCAGCAGCTGCGCCACCTCGCTGCCAATGGACTGCGTTTAATGTTGCCCAAGCCTGCATGACCCCCTCCTTTCCTACCAGTATATCTCCTTGAAATAATTTTGAAATCCCTACCCCCTCAAGTTTGTAAGGAAACGACCGAAGCAGAGTCATGATGAGGAGTTGGGAGCAACTTGACGGTGGCCAAAGCGGCCAGGAGTTGGGGGTGCCATGAGCAGCGAACTATCCTACGTAGCAGCTGAATACCGCGTCCTGGTGGTTGACCATGACCAGGTGGCGCGCAATTTGGTCGTCAACTGCCTGTCCAACACGGGGTTCAGCGATGTCGTGCCAGCAACGGATGGACAAGGGGCTTGGCTGACCCTCAGCAACGATCCAAACTTCTCGCTGATCATCCTCGACTGGAAACTGCCTGGAGGCCTAAGCGGCCTGGCGCTGTACAACCGCATTCGTAGTTTGCCCGCCTATCGCACGACGCCGATCCTGGTCGTGTCGGGATTTGTCGAACGCAATGACTTTCGGCTGCTGCAAGAGTTTCCCTGCACTGCGCTGGTGGAAAAGCCGTTTACCAACGCGCTGCTGCAGATCAGCATCGAAGACCTGTTGAAGGAGTCGGTTTGGTACGGTCAGAATGAGGCCTTGATCGATAGCTTGCTCGATGCCGTCAAAGGCAACGGCAAAACCGCCGAGCAATTGATCAAGCAGGTACTGAAAAAGGCCCCCAAGCCCATGCCCCTTGCGCTGCTGGCGGCCAAGCGTTTGGTCAAGAACAAACTGCTCAAATCGGCCAAGGCCATCCTCGAAAGCGTGCTTAAAGTCGATGATCAATCGCTGATTGCCCTCAACGAAATGGGTAAAGTCATGCACATGATGGGCAAGCATGAGCAGGCCCTCGGCTACCTGCGGCAGGCTTCGGACCTGTCGCCGCAATGTATTCCACGGCTTTGCCTGATGGGCGAAGTCGAACTCAATCTCAATGATCCCGAGAGTGCGCGCAAGTCGTTTCAGAAGGCGCTCCATGTGGATGCCGAGCATGTGAAGGCGCAGCAGGGGCTGATCTTGGCTGACAACATGGATGACCTGTTTGCGGCGCCGGCGGCTCTCCAGGTGCCAAGCTCGTTCGCCAGCTTGATGAACACCATGGGTATCGCTTATGTGCGTAATCGCAACTTCACCCGCGGCATCGGCCAGTACCAAGCCGCGCTAAACTTTTTGCCCGACGGTGAAGACCGGGCCCGAGTCGCCTTTAATCTCGGTCTTGGTTATCTGCGGTGGGGTAAACCCAGCGACGCTTTGGTGTGGTTTCAGCGTTCCGAGGCCGAACACCAGGGAAGCGGCAATCGCTCTGCATCCTACGTCCGCAAATTACTGTTAAAAGAGTCCTCGGCCCTAACTGAGCAGGTCGTCCCTGAGCCAGTGTTGCAACGCGACCTGCCTAGTGCAGATGCCGTAGCTAGCAATGTCATTCCATTCCCAACGGCAACGAAGGTCAAGGCGGTCACCGGGGAGGCTGGTGATTATGAAATTGAAGAGGCGCAGATTCGGGTTTAGGCCAGCAGGCCGACGCGCTGAGGCCACTGCGCTGCAGCGGCCCCAACGCGCCCGTGGCTTGGCTATTTCAACGTTACGAAGTAGTACTGCCCAGCTCGCTCGATCCATGCGAGCACCCGGGCTTTGCCTTTTGTCGCTTTCAACCACTGCTCGACCGAGGTGACCTTCTGCCCGTCGACCTTTAGCACGAGGTCGCCTGGGCGTAAGCCAGCACGCTCCGCGGATCCACCTGGCTCCACCGAGGTGATGACCACCCCAGCCTTTGACTCTAGGTTAAAGCGCCCTTGGACGGACTTGTTCAGCGCGGTGACGCCAAGGCCAAAGGCCGTGCCTTGCTGCGGCGCAGCGTTATCATCACCCTCTTCGGCGGCGTTGTTGGCCCCCTTCTCGTCTTCGGGATGCTGGCCGATCTGGACCTGGGTGGACAGCTTCTTGCCGTTGCGTACATAGGCCAATTGGACGCTACTGGAGGGCTTCAACAGACCCACCGTCGTGGTGATTTCGCCCGGCGACTTGATCGGCAACTTGTTGACCTCGGTGATGACGTCGCCCGCCTCGAGGCCGGCCTTGGCGGCGGGGCCATCCGGGGCGACTCGAGCGACCAAGGCGCCGCCGCGCAGATCTGCGGGAAGGTTGAGGCTGGTGCGCATCTCGTCGTCCAGGGGCTGCAGGTAGATGCCAAGGTAGCCTCGGCGCACATGGCCGGTGTTGATGAGCTGCTCGGCGACGGTGCGGACGAGGGCCGATGGCACGGCGAAGCCGATGCCGTTGTAGCCGCCCGACCGCGAGTAGATGGCGGTGTTCATGCCGATCACCTGGCCATGCATATCGATCAACGGCCCACCGCTATTGCCGGGGTTGATCGCGGCGTCGGTCTGAATAAAGTTGCCGATCTTGGCGATGTCCAAATTGCCGCGGCCGAGCGCTGAAACGACGCCAAAGGATAGGCTGGCTTCGAGACCAAACGGAGCGCCGAGCGCGACGACAAAGTCGCCGACCGACAGGGTCTCGGAGTTGGCCAAGGTCAAAGCGGCGAGCCCGGTGCGGTTGAATTTATCTGATTTAACCTGGACCACGGCGACGTCGGTATTGGGATCGCGCCCGACCACCTTGCCCGTGTGGGTCTCGCCGTTGGCGAGCTTTAGCTGAATCTCATCAGCATCTTGGACGACATGATTGTTGGTGATGATGTAGCCCTTTTGCACATCGATAAAGAATCCCGAACCCAGCCCTTCCTCGCGGCGGTCGCTGTGCCTGCGGTCTTGGGGCTGGCCGCGCCCGCGCGGGCCGGGACCTCCCCCTCCTGGTCCAGGACCGCCGGGGCCGCCTGGTCCACCGGGGCCACCGGGCCCAAAGAAGAAGTCAAACGGATCGACCACGCCAGCGGGCATGCTTTGCAGGTTTTTATAAACGGAGACAAAGACGATCGCCTGATCCGCTTGCTTGGCGATCTGGGCGACGCCTTTCGACATCTTTTGCAGAATCTCAAACTCCGGGTTGTTCGTGGCCTGGGGGCTTGCGGTGGGCACAGTATAGGCCGAGGCAGGGCCGCCCAGAAGGCTTAGGCAGCCGGCTAACATGAAGTTAAGGCGGGACTTTTTTGCAGGAAGAGGCATGCGGTGGGCTCCTTGAGTCGATGCGGTTAAGGTCGATGGTTCCATCTTGGATGAGACGCTGTGAAAGGTTTATGAGAACGATGTTCCAGTTGTGCCAAAGCCGCCCAAAAAAAACGAGGCCTGAGCTATGTCCCGAACGTCATGGCGGCAATTGCTTGGCTAGAGCCAGGAGTTAAGGTAGAACCCCATGCTCGAAGGTAAATCGACCAAGGCCGAGATCAAGACCCGATCCGGCAGATTATTATAAAGGACCGTCATGCTTACCCGTCGCCAGGTGATCGAACAGCACATCAAGCGCGCTGAAGAAGCTCTCAAAGAGCGTACCACCACACTGAAAGAACGGAACATCGAAGGCAAAAAGGGCACCGCCAAAGATGTCACCTTCCGCGAAGTCCAAGCCGTCCTAAGGCAGTACCATCGTCGCCTCAAGGCGCTGGACAAGGCCGACGCTGTCAACGCTGATGTCGAGACCCGTCGCGCTGAGCGTCTGGCCGCGCCTAAGGTTCCTAAAGAGAAAAAGAAGAAGCCTGTGGCACCAGTCAAAGCCAAAGGCGGCGGCGCTCCCAAGAAAGAGAAAAAAGCTTCGGCTTAAGCCAGGTTCGGGCCAAAGTTCGTTGCAGATCTTCCGCTGATCAAGCCCTATGATGAGTTGCACATACCTCCTGAACCTGCCGTTCAGGAGGTGCGAGCTCGGGCTTATCGCGGAGGCAGTCCCTTGGCCAGACTTTTTCAGAAGATGACGAGGGTCCATCCGCGCCTCCTCGTGCCGTCCATCGTCCTGGTCACGGCTGTGATCTCGGGGTGCGAAACTCCGCAGCTCACGACGGTCTCTGCTAGCCAATTGCCGGCCTTGCCCGCAGCTAGCAGCGTTCCCACGGCCACCTTCCCTAAGCGCAACCGGGACGTGTACGAGTCCTACGGGGCGAAGTATATGGTCGTGTCGCAGGGAGACGCCACGACCCGAGCCGCTCGTAAGATGTTTGAGCTCGGCGGTAATGCCATCGACGCCGCAGTCGCTGCCTCCTTCACCGTCGCTGTGGAGCGCCCACAGTCGACCGGTATTGCCGGTGGCGGCTTTATGCTGATTCATGTCGCCAACACCAAAGACATGCTGGCCGTCGATTTTCGCGAAGTGGCCCCGGCCAAGGCGACGCAGGATATGTATCTGAATAAGCATGGCCAAGTCATCCCGGGAAGCTCGTCCGATGGCGGCTTAGCCTCCGGCGTCCCGGGTATGGTGGCTGGCGTGCTGTCGGTGCATGAAAAGTACGGACGACTTGACCGTGCAACGGTGCTGCAACCAGCGATTGAGCTGGCCGAAAAAGGTTACGCCATCTACCCACACCTCGCTGCAGCGCTGGATGATCGCAAAGATGTTTTGAAAAACAGTCCTGAGGCGCGCATCACCTTCTTTGATCAAGGCAAGGTCCCTAAACCGCTGACGCTCGGCAAGCTGCTGGTCCAGCCAGCGTTGGGCAAGGTCCTGCGTGAAATAGCTCGCTCCGGCAAAGACGGTTTCTATAAAGGCTGGGTCGCCGAGGCGATCGTGGCCGAGCAGCAGCGTACGCATGGTCTGATCACACGGGAAGATTTAGCCGGGTACCAAGTTAAGTGGAGAAAGCCGGTGCAAGCGGCTTTTGGCCCCTATCAAGTGTACTCCATGCCGCCACCTAGTTCAGGCGGCGCGCACATCCTTGAAATGCTAAATATCATCGAGGGATTTGATCTCACGGCGGAGCCATACAGCGTGCGGTCGATTCATGAGACGGTGAGTGCGATGCAAATCGCCTACCGCGACCGCGCCAAGTATCTGGGCGATAGCGACTTTGTCCCGGTGCCGATCAATGGTCTCATCAGCAAAGCCTATGCGGCTGATTGGCGGCGCAAGATCACTGCGGAGAAAGCGCTCAACCTTGGACCTGATCAACTCCAAGACCCGTTTAAATATGAGTCGCATGACACCACGCATTTTTCGATCGCCGACAGCCAAGGCAATGTCGTCGCGTCGACCCAAACCATCAATGGTTGGTTTGGCTCAGGGGTCGTCGTGCGCGGCGCCGGCATGGTCATGAATAACGAAATGGATGACTTTTCGGTCAAACCCGGTGTTCCCAATAAGTTTGGCCTGATCGGCGGCAAGGAAAATGCGGTCGCCGCGAGAAAGCGTCCACTCAGCAGTATGTCGCCAACCATTGTGATGCAGCAGGACAAACCGGTGCTAGCCCTCGGCTCGCCCTCAGGGTCACAGATTATCAATTGCGTGCTGCTGACGACGCTCAATTACCTTTCCTATCGTCTGCCGCTATGGGAGTCGGTCACAGCCCTGCGCTATCACCACCAATGGGTCCCGCCCACTCTGGTGGTCGAGGCGCCTGGATTTTCACCAGCGTTGGCAACGTCGCTCAAAACGCTCGGCTACGATGTGACGACAGGCTCCATCGGCTGCAAGGTTGAAGCGATCGCCTATGAAAAGGATCAGCTGCATGGCGTTTCCGATCCACGCGGCGAAGGTCTGGCGGCCTCCGAGAAGCCGATTCCGCCTCCCAGCACTGACGTTCAGGGGGGAGTCGAAGCGGGGCCTCATGACTAGTCAGGCGCGGGCGCCGTTCATATCTACGATTTGCCTGGTTTGGCGCGCGGACTAGGGCCGAGAGCCACGTCGCAGTCCGGTTGGGCGTCGAGCGGCCACATCATGAAGTCGTCATGCACTTCGCAAGTTAGTACGCTTTGGCGGTTTAGAGCGGCAACGAGTTCCTCAAGGTGGGCAAGGCCCATCTCCAAGCGATGCTCATCAGGCCTTGGGGCGATTTGGTTGATGGGATAATCTCGCCCAGCGGTCGTTGACAACTCAATATGGGCGCCAAGAATAAGCCCGGGCTTCTTCGCCCTCGCAAAAGCCAGCAGCCGCTGCATGCTGCTCTTGTAATCCAGCCAGTGGCCCTTTTGCGTGTAAAGCCGACCAGGATACAAGGAGTCGCCAGTCAGGAGCCAAGATGTTTTG
>JAPLFX010000127.1 GCA_026390445.1 Pseudomonadota bacterium | reverse complement strand
TGGATGTTTTGATGCTAGCAATCCAATCCTCGGATATTGGCTTGGCTTTTTTAACTCACCGTCTGATCCCAAGATTAGGGAGGCGTGCATGACAAACCCTGCTTTAAAAGTGGCGATGGAAAGCCTCGAAGCCGTCTCGGCGGATAAAGAGGCGCGGGAGATTGCTCGTCTGCGCGAGAAGGCTCAGCATCATTGGGCTTCTGAGATCAACGGGGCAAGGCAAGAGGGCAAAGCAGAGGGTAAAGCGGAGGGCAAAGCAGAGGGTAAAGCGGACACCACTCTGGCACACTTGCGAGCTATGCTCATCTCTCCTGCGACCCGAGACCTTGCAAACGAGGTGATCGCAGGCGTCCTCGGTGTCGATGTCGATCTGGTTGTGGGCGAGCGGCTCAACCTAGAGGTCAAAATCGGCAGTTAAGTTGTGCGCCGTGTATGATGATACCTATCTTCATAGCGCGAATCCGGAGCGAACTTACAGAAAAGGCACCTTGGGGTTCATTTTCTGGAGGTCGGCAAAATAGCTGCTGTGAACGAGCCGTTGACGAAATTGCTCGGCAAAACGGAGCCTGTTGGGATTGTCCGGCGGCCAGGTATCGTTAAGCAGCGACCATGCGGCGTCTGCATGCCCGCTGTAGATCAAGTCAATGAGATAAGTCCACAGCGCTACGGGTGCACCGGTGTCGCTGTAGTCGCCGTCGCTCGCACTGGAATTAGCTAGTTTGAATCCTACCTCGATGGATTTTCGCATCTTCTTTAGTGTTCTCGTTGACGGTGGCGGCTTGTGCATCAAGTTTGGGGCAAAGGCCCAGCGGCGGCCGTTGTATTTTAGCATGACTTCGGGTGCGGGTGATTGGGCAAAGGAAACCTTCCAGTATGCAAAGGTCCAGTCATTCACAATGATTCCTGGCGCTCTATCGCGGTTGAGATAAACAAACCTTACGGAATCAGAATGTCCTTGGTCGATCTTTTGTATAAGAAAGGGATGCTCGGTTAATGCGTAGATGTAAAGCTTAAAACAGCAATGTGCACCGCCAGACCAACCTAATACGGCTAATTCCGCCCTCGGCTCGCCGGTGATTGATTTGCCGGCCACGGGCAAGTCGCAAGCCTCCGGTCCGGGATTGATATAGAACTGAGCGCTCTGATCCCCGCCCTCAGTGAACAGCGTGTTGGAGCCTTTTGAAATGCTAAAGTAGCCCTGTGCGGTATTGAAATTGTGACGAGATTCATACCTATATGGGCCGATTTTAAAGCCGTCCACGGAATTATCGTATTCACCTCTGATGCAGTTGCCGTGAGCCAGAGGGGCAAAACTAATTGAAGCCAAGACAAAGACAAATAGTCTCCTACTTGGACTTGTTATAAAGGTCCAGGACCCTTCGAGCATACTCTTCGCCTTCTTCGTTGTTCTGATTGTAGTTCTTGAGCGTATTAAAGAGAGTTTTGGCGGGTAGAGCCCTAATTAGCGCATATTTGTGTGCTAGCCACCGGGTGCCGGCAGCAATGTTAATAACCGGGTTTAAAACTTCGTCGGGCGAGATCACCATGCATTGATTTTTAATCTCGCGGTATCCATATTTGTCCTTTACCCCGCGTAAAGTTCGAATTGAGCCTTTTAGCATTTGCATGAGCCCACGGCCGCCAGTTGGGCCTGCGACGCGAGAGGCATTGAATCCAGATTCCACGGCAATTAGTGCCTTAACGACTAGCGCATTCATACCAGGCGGAAACTCTAGGCCTTGTGACTGCCAATATTCGAGCCAAAATTCAATGACCTGGTCCAGCTCGTTGGAAGCTCCCAAAATCAGCCACTGGATTCACCGCAGGGAATTGTCCCAGGTCCGTATGCCAGTATAAGTAAAGTAAGTTCGAAGCGTGGTATATCGTGACCTTTCGCTTCGGGTTTTTTGCATTGTGAGGCTCCACCCAGGTCTTTGTTCCCGATTCGCAGGTTCGCTCATATCCGTGCACTTTGTGATAGCCAGGCGGGCACATATCTTTATCGTCAGGGCGTCTTATTTTTACTGGTTTTGGCATGTGCATCGCCTTTCGTGATTAAAACTCGCCGTCGGTTCGCTTTATTCCTGTCAGCCTTCCGACGCCCACTTCAAGAGCCATGCGCCCAAATCGTGGATCGGTATCCGCATGGTCGAAGGACCCAGGGGCATCATCCCGCCACCCGCCGTGACGACGATCTTTTGGTGCGGCTCGCGGAATTCCTTTTGCGCCACTGGATCGAGATGAAAATCCTTAGCACCGTAGATACCAAGTTTGACCTCGATAAACAGTAAACGCTCCCCTTGTTGCAAGATGAAATCAATTTCATGCTGCTCTTTGGTCCGCCACGTCCATAGTTGCCAGGACTGCAAAAAATTCGCCCGTGTTTTGACGATTTCTGAAAACACTAAGCTTTCAAACAACGAGCCGGCGTGCGGAGAGTTAAACAGCGTCTCGGCGGTTTGATGTCCCTGGAGTCGGGCACAAAGGCCAGTGTCATAAAAATGGAGTTTAGCCATCTTGGTCACGCGTTTGGACAGGTTGCTTGACCAGGGTGGTACGAGGCTGACGATAAAATTTCTTTGCAGAAGATTAAGCCACGACGTGATGGTCTTTTGATCGACGCCAGCAGCTTGCGCTAGCTCACTGGTGACAAGATATTGTCCTGTTCTGGCGGCGAGCAGCTGCAGCACCGTGAGAAACTGGCCTAACTTTTCAATACCGGCACCGCGCGCCAAATCTCTTTCCACGAATGTATTGATATAGTCATTGATATAACCGATCACCGGCAAATCGATGCGCCGGTATAGCTCCGGGAACCCGCCCTTGAAGAGAATGGTTTGGAGCACGATAGACGAATCGTAGCGTAGGAGCTCCGCCACAGATAATCCATGCAGTTCAAACAGCGTGCAACGGCCGGCAAGCGACTCTCGCGTCGCAGCCTCCAACAAGGTCCGGTTCGAACCGGTCAAATAATAGGAGGCTGTGGCTGACGGAGCTATATTTTGGCGAAGCGCCGTGCGCCGAGACGCATCTATGCGCAGCTTCAATTCCGGGAAAAGATTTGGCGCATACTGTATTTCGTCAATCAAACATGGGAGGGACTGTTTACCCAGAAAAAAGGCTGGATCAGCTTGCGCCTCGGTACGTTGCTGGAGGTCGTCGAGAATGGCGACGGTCTTTGGCTCCAAAAGCTCAAGTAGCGTCGATTTGCCGACCTGCCTAGGCCCCCAAACCAGTACGGCTTCCAGGCTATGGGTCGCTTTCAAAGTAGGGAAAAAGTCTCTTTTAATCATGGTTTGGCTATTTTGGATTCTGAGTCCTAAATAGTCAAGATCAAGTTTTTTGGATGCCAATCATGGGTAGCGTCTTCGGCGCGCAGTGACCACTCAATGTCCGCCGGCTCGCGCCCCGACTTCTCCATAGGTCGCTTCCCACCCAGGCAAGAGGGCAAAGCAGAGGGTAAAGCGGAGGGTAAAGCGGACACCACTCTGGCAAACTTGCGAGATATGCTCATCTCTCCTGCGACCCGAGACCTCGCAAACGAGGTGATCGCAGGCGTCCTAGGTGTCGATGTCGATCTGGTGGTGGCCGAGCGGCTCAACCTAGAGGTGAAAATCGGAGATGAGTAAGTTACCTAACGTAGTAGTGCTAGTAATAGTGACTATAAAGGAACACCCATTCCGTGCCCTGTCTGCGCCCGATGCAGCTCCATCGCCATTCCGAGTCAAGGCTTGGCGCCCAGGCTAGCACGCTACTTAGTTCATCTCGGTCCTGGCTGTGGCCTTTAGGGCTAAACTGCCGCGAGCGAACGCCTTCGATGTTTAGTTTAAGGCGCCTGGAGAGCTTGAAAATAGACCCTGCTGTGAGGTAGGGTCCGGCAAAACCCGCCGGCTTTGCCCCACCCTGATAGCCGCTTTGTGCGCCTAATAGTGCATAGGCGACGCCCGGGCCGAGTCTGCCGCTTAGGCCGCGCCCCCCACGCAGGTAGCTTTGACGGCAGTTAAAGTCGTCTTTGCCGCAACTGGCCAAGGCCTGAGAGCCGATTTCAAAACTCCAGGCCCGGGGCCGAACGATCGCTTCGATGCTTGGTACTGAGTGAATGGCAATGAGATTGAAATTCTGTAAGACCGGTGGATGATCAGGGTAAGCCCTCACGGTAACGCCAAAGAACTCAATGGCTAGACCGGGGGGGAAGCCTTCGTCAGGCGAAGCTAGATCATGAAGTGCCGGACGCCACTCAGCTGCAGCGAATCCGCCCTGTCCGGTCAAGGTGCCGGCTCCCACACTGATACGAGCAGAAGGCGCCGATATATCGGGTCGCTGCTCGAGTGGCTCCGTTCTGCTGACTTCATGCGACTTTGCTAGCGCGCCCACAGCACGAGTCGGCAATTTGGAGCGCTCTATCAGGAGCGCGCTTCGAAGGGCCGCATAGGTTACCGGATCTTTCGATCCGGCGATGCGCTCCTTGAAATCGATGCAGTCAAGGACCGCATCGATGATCGCGGCCTTGGACTTCACGTCTAGCGGCCCTAGCTCCAGGAGCGCTTGGGCTGACTGGTTGTCTGCCATGATATGATCGACCAGGTGTTGCTCCGCCGCATCGAGGGACCGGTAGCTGTGCAAAAACGCGCTGAGGCTCGACGGGCGGTAGATGACGCGACCGACCAAGCCCGGTTGCCGCTGCATGGACCTTAGTGTGTCCGACGGAATGACCCAGGGATGGCTGAAATCGAGGTCATTCTCCGGCAGTGCCGCTGCCAGGATGAGTTGCATGATCGCCGAACAATTTTGGTCGAAGTAGTAGTAGGGAATATCGTTGCGACCGAGCTCCCAGAGCACATCCATGAGCCTAAGAAGCTGCGTCGGGTTGAGCGATAGCTCATATTCCCAGAGGTCACGGCTGTCGGCATTATTATATTCTTGAACCTTCATATAGTAGGGCTGCATCAGCAGTCGCCCTGGAAATAGACCGGTCAAACCCTTAAATGAATAAAATAGCGGGTTTTCGGTGTCAGGAAAGGCGACATAGCTGATGGATTCATCGAGCAGCGCGTGGTATAGGGGGCCCGGCTTTCGTCGCAGTACCAAAAAGGAATGGCCAAACATCGATGCCGGGTTATTGGCGAAATAGCTGGAGAAGACGATGGCAACATGGTCGACGGCGACTCTCGCTTGCCACTTGTCGTACTCATGGCACGCGACTTTCGGCAGGTTTTGTAAGGCACTGCCAAGCTTTGTTTTCAGCCAATTGAGTCGAGCTGGGTAAAGGCACTGCGCATGCGCATCGACGCTGGGCAACGTCGATGGATCGAGATAGAAAGCCTCTAAATCGGCGCGAAGCTCGTGGTCCGCGTGTTGTTGTCCGTCGGCAGCGGCAAAGTACCTTGGGCCGCTGACAAGGCTCCGCCGCGCGCCAAAGACCATGTCGCGCATGAACAGCAGGCGCAGCCACTCTGGATCGTTGGCTAGCTGGAGAGATTCAGCTTTGACGGTCGCCGCAGTGGCATCTGGCTTGGCCGACCCGCCGCCATGCGCACGGGCTTCTTGGCCCAACAGTATTAAGGCCGCACTAAGGTTGATTATGCACCCTCGTACACACGCACGCACCGGCCACTCAACCTTTCACTGCCGCGCACCGCATCAAGGTAGCGACTGCGCACTTGCTCAGGATTTCTCGTCGCAAAAATCCTAGGGTACTGACTCTGGCTTAGTTGTGCAAATGCCGAGTAGTCATCCTCCTCCTCGCAGCCTAACACCTGGGCCCAAGCCCTGAGATAGGTACCATCGCCGGTGACCATATCGCGCTCTAGAGAGCTCAAATTGACGCTGATAAAGACGCTTTGCTCAACCTCAGCTAGATCGTTTTTGGACAACTCGCAATTGCTGCTGCCGGTGCAGGAAATCGCTGAGGACTGATTGAGGCTGGTGCCGTTCAAGGTGGCGGCTCCGATCTGGGCCAATATCGTGTCGTTGGTGATGACCAGGGAGCCAAAGCCGCATCCGGCCATCCCGTAGGGCGCCTGATAAGTGTCGCCACCATCGCTGGAGCCCTTCGCTTCTTTGCCGCGCTTTTTGTCCTTTTTGCCTTCAGCGAATGCATGGTTGCTGAAGGCGCTGCCGCAGCCGATGACCAG
>JAPLFX010000266.1 GCA_026390445.1 Pseudomonadota bacterium | reverse complement strand
CGCGAGCATGACGTGGCTTGTTGACCACCTTCACCGCGAACAGCGGCGCAGCTGGTATCGTTTCTATACCGATTGCGACGGGGACAGTAGACATTTGACACCTCATCCACTTGGAGATTCTGGGCTAGCGGGCTTGCTAGTCCAGTTTTTCATCGTTTATTTGATGGGTTACCTAGTTGACGGCGGAGCCCTGAGGCGGTTTGACGAGCGCCAGGAGCAGGCCACATGCCTAAATCAGCAAGTTTCGTACCAAGTATGGCTCACGCAGCCAGGCTCAAACCGACTTTGGGCTAGAGGCCTGGCCCAAGGTATGGAAGCGAAGCACCACCTCACCTCCGCGCGCCTCAGGCTGCACCGTGATCTGACCTTGAAAAGCTGCCACGGTCAGCTTCGCCAGTCCAGCGAGCACCGCGGGGAAGAATTGCCCGTCGCTTGAGGTGCGCACCTGAGACGTGGTAGGCGCGGTCAACATAGCGACCACCTCGGCGCTAAGCCAATGCTCCTGGCTGCTGATGATCACCTCAAGCCCCTCACCCACTCCCTCTGCATCGGCGCCGGCACCAACGCGCATGGAAACGCTTAAGTGGACCTTGCTGTCGACCCGGTGGAATAAGGCTGCAACACCGCTGATCGCCGCATGGACCGCCCGTACATCGAGGAGCAGCGGCAGATATTCCGCCCCGTCATCGACACTGATGATCGTTCCTTCGCTTAGGTGTACGCCGAGACGGCGCAAACTAGCCACGCTGCTGGCGATTAGCTCATCCATCAGAGCGCGAGGATTGCGCGCCGTGGTCTGCACGACCCCCTCCTCCAAGGCGGCCGCGATCAACACGCTGCGGATCGCAAACTCCAGTTGCGCCACCAAAGCCTCGGCCTGCAGGGCATCCGCTAGCCAGACGTCGCCCGCCGCTTGCTTGATCAGCAAGCCGAGCATGCCCTGCATTTTTGCCACCGGGGTGTTGAGGTTATGCGTCAAAAGCGAGATGAAGTTGCCTTTGAGGTCGGCGACGCGACTGTTCAGGCGGCGCAAAGCCTCCAAGCGCCAACGCTGCAGCGAGAGCAGGGATAGCTGCACCAAGCCGGCGACGAAGATGACCGACAAGCCGAAGTAATAGCTATCGAAGAGCGGGATGTAACACCGGGCATAACGCAGCAACAAGGCGTTGAGCAAGGGCGCGCACAGGCCAAGCGCGAGCAATGCCGCAAGGGCCACAAAGACATCGCAGGTGGCGGTGATCACCGTAAGCACCAGGCATAGGGCTCCCGTCATCACCGTCCCAAGCGTTCCAGACGGCAGTCTAACCTCATCGCCCAAGACAAACATCTGCGCCAACATCGCCAGAAATGCATGCAAAGGCGTCCCGGTGACCGGCTTCTGGGCAGAGAACCGATCATAGACCGTCGGCAACAACTCAGCGGCCTCCTGGGCACCTAAGGGCTGGCTGGTTTGGCCGGCGCCGATAAAAGCCGCACGCCAGCCTGCCAGGTCGCTCTGAGGCGCTTGTAACACCCAGCTGAAACTCCGGTTTGCACTCTCGTGCAAGGGACGCAGTTGCAAAATATAGCTTGGGAAGGCATTGGGCAGCTGATCGCTGACCCAGCGCAGCTTGGCTGCAGACGCCGCGCTTGGGCTAAAGGTCGTCAAGATCCGCTGCACGGCCCACTGCTGATAATCCGGCAGGTAGGAGCAGGACGATTGCAGCTCCGTCGGTTCGCCGCAAGCCGCGCCGTCGAGCCAAGCTGCATGCTGCTGCAAGCTAGATGGCAGTCGCTCGCCCTGGTCTGATGGCACGACGAAGTACACGCGCGTCGACGCCTGATGCGCCGCCAAAACCTGGCCCAAGGCGAAATAACCGGCCTCATCGCCGAGATGCCGCGATAGGTCCCAACGCACGAAAAGCAGCGGCACACCGGAGCTAGCCAAACGTTCAATGACCTGGGCGTAGGCCGCCACCGAAGCATCGGGCGCAGCCCCTGCCGCCGTGCCCAGGTTACCAGACGGCGCCGTCCATTCCGAACTCACCACGAGAATCTCATGCTGATTCGGTGCGGCGTCGCGCCGCGCTTGACGCAGACTAAAATCGAGCAGGGCCTTCTCAGCTTGCAGCGACAAGCGCCATTGGCGCTGACCGGCATAGACCGAGTAGCTCAAGGCGGCAAAGAGAAACACCCCCAACGCCACGGGATAGAAGACGTCGAACCACCACAAGCGGCGACCAAGAACGGTCCACAGGGATTTAAGTGTTTGCCTGAGGCGCAGCTTTGATGGCATGGGCTAGGACAACTTTCCAGCACGCAGGTGCAGGGTGAACGTCGAGCCCTGGCCGGGCCGTGAATCAAGGCTGATATCAGCACCCATGCGCTGGGCAAAATAGCGGCTCAAATAGAGGCCCAAACCGTGGCCTTTGCTCTTGTAGACGAAATCGCTTTTGACCCGGTAAAACTTTTCGAAGATCTGCTCTTGATGCTCCGGGGCAATGCCAACGCCCTGGTCAGCCACGCTGAGGAGTACCTGATCTTTGACGCGAATCGCTGAGATCACCACTTCAGTACCACTTGGCGAGTATTGCACCGCGTTAGCGACCAAGTTATAGAGGATCTGCTGTACCAGGGTGGCATCAGCTAGCGCGCTCACTTCGCCTCTGAAGACGATTTTGAAGCGCACCTTGGCATCTTGGGCCTTTTGATCGAGCTGCCGGATCACCGTTTGGACCGGCTCATCGAGGTCGACCCGGCGCAATGTGGGCAAAGCCGCGTTGGTCTGTGTCAAGAACTGCACCTGGCCCATGCCGGCAAGGTATTCCCGCAGCTCCTCGCTACTGCTGACGGCCTTGGCATGCGCCATGGTTGCCGATGCAGCGGCGGCGTGCATCTGCGGCGACATCTTGTGCAGCAGGGCCGCAACCCGGCCGTTAATGGAGGCCAACTCCGCAGCAAAGCGGCTTAAAAAACGGTCATGGGCGGTTACCACCTCGAGGTCGGCTTTGAGCCTCGCTGTCTCGCTGGTGCGCCAACGACCCTCATCTCTCAGCCGCAAGATGGCGCCAGCATAGGTCGCCAAGGCCGACCACAGGAAGCTATCCGCGAGCGGCACGTGCACATGCAGGTATGAGAAGACGAAGGCATGCACGACCAAAAGTAGCGCCCAACCGACGATAAACAATAAACAGGCGATGCTGATGCTCAGGCGCCAAGCAAGAAACGCCAGCACGGCTAGCAGCAGGGTCTCCACACCAGCAACGAGCGGTGGTGAAGCCTCCAGCCAACTGTGCTCAAGCATATTGATCAAGGCCACGGCTTCGACCAGGACCAGAGGCTGGCCTCGGCTCAGGTCATCGCCCTCGGTCTGCCACGGCGTGTTGACAAAGGTCGCTTCGCGATGATCGAGGCTAAACGGGCGATAGTCGGCATAGCCGACGAACACAATGGCTCCGCGTAGATCAAACGCCCCTGGATCATTGACCACGGCCTCGGCAGGAATCTGGGCGACTTGGCTTAAGTAGGAATAATTCAGCTCAATGCGCAGCGGGTCGAGGGCGGGGACCACGGCAAATTCATGCTGCGTCAGACTTAGGTAGACTCGGCCTAGCAGCGACGGCATGTCGTGATCCTGACGGACCGTCACCCGGCGTACGATATCGCGGCGAAATTCACGGGTGAGGTCTGCATGCACCAGCCGGTCAGCTCCGGTCAGCAGTAAACGGTTGGGACTACGGGTCGCGCCACCCACCAGCGCTTGGTCGAAGACTCCGAGCAACACTCGCGAGTCCTTTTGCGCCAATGCCGTGACCTGATCTAGAGCCGGGTCGTCATAATCGTAGACCTGCGACGGCAGCATGACACTGATCGATCGCGCCTGGGTCTGCACCAAAGCCTGGATCACCTTGAGAAGGCCGTCCGGGCTAAGATCGGTATGATCGGCTTTATGGATGTGATCCCCGTGATCCGCGTGATCCCATAGGTTTGTCGATGCCGACGGATCAAGGGTGGCGACGCTGGCCTGATCGATCGTCACCACCACAACCGGCACGTTTGGCGCCGATACCGGCGCCAAACGACTGCGCAAATCAAATAGCTTGTTCTCCACCCGGTCACGCAAGGGAGTGGCATAAAATAAATAGACCAGCGCCGCCGTCACCGCGCCGCAGCAGAGGAGGATGAGCAGGTTGGACCAGTGAATGCGCAATCTTCAAGCCTCAAGCAGGTGGGGCGCCTTTTGTAGCAAGACCGTATAGACTCGCATCGCTTCACTAAACTCGCGGTCTTGCAGCTGACAAAAGCGTGGATCGATGCTGAACTTATCGCCGCTGGCGGTTTTGTGCTCGTGAAAACAGCCACCGGCACACCATTCCCGCATCCAGCAGGTATCACATGGGGCCTTTTTAGCCGTGCGAAAGGCGACGATTTCATCAAGTTTCGCCGTATTGAGTCCCTCGTCCACCCCACCAAAACGCTCGCTTTCGTCCTCGTTAAAGCGGTGACATAGGTAAAACCCACCACCTACCGACACCGTCAGATAGTGGACCCCGGCGCCACAGGCCATGCCGCCGGTCTTGCCGCGGTGAATGGTGCGAAGGATCTGCTTGAGATGATCGAGGCGCAGGAGCCGCTCGTAGTCACCGCTTTCCAGACAACGGTCGATCACCCGGCGCAAAATAGCGCCCACTGCGTCGATGTCCTCTTTGCTAAACTTGAGCCCCTTGACCTCGGTCGCCTGCTGCGCCACCAACACCTTGAAGTTGTTGGCCGACAGGGTATGGAGCAGGGACTCTTCGAGCAGATCTAGGTTGCCTCTGGTGACTGTTGCGCGCAGGCGAAACTCGCGCAGCTGGCTCAACTGGTCGGCAAAAAGCGCAAGCTTCCTCTCAACTAGGGCCTCGGAGTTCGATACCTTGTCCGGGTTCAGGCGCTGGCGTGCCTGCAAGCCTTTGCCATCATAGGACAGATTCATGCCGAACTTCTTCGCCTTGAACCACGCGAGTTTGTCAGCAGTGAGCAGCGTGCCGTTGGTGGTGATGGAAAATGAGATGTCCAGCGGCTGCTGCTCACACCAATCCACCACCTGCTCCATGACACTAAAATTGAGCATCGGTTCGCCACCAAAAAAGACCACATGGAAATTGGGCTTGTCCTTGGCAAGCAGGGCGATGGCCGCCGTGGCCGTGGCAAAGCTCATCATGCCTTTGGCGCCGTAGTCGCCCTCACCGGCAAAGCAGTAGGTGCAGCGCAGGTTACAGCCCTGCGCCATGTTGAGCGAAATCGCTCGGATATCGGCTTTGACGGCAGCCGCCTGCGGCCGCGGCAGGGTACTCGCAAGGCGCAGCAACTCAGCGGCCGCGGCGGGATCATGCGCCGCACCAGTGACTTCTAGGGCTAAGACTTCAGGCACCTCAAGCACGTGAGACGACGGAATATGCAAAAGAAAATGTCCGGTGGCGAAGCTAAATGCGCGCCACTCGCCAGCCGCCGGGTGCGACGCCCCAATCGGTGGGGCAAGGTCCCTGTCCAGGTTTCGGTCGGTTGTCATTTTGTTACCACCTTTGCCCTAGTCTGAGTGCCCCCCGCAGCCGCGAAACATCGACTCAGGGTCATCAAATCAGGGACTTGGATCGAATATCAGGCGATGCTTCGGGTGCCCACCCGGCAATAGCAGCAAGAACGGGGCCACTTTACCAAGACGTGCTGGCGAGAATTTTCTACACTGGAGGAGGCGAAGCACGGACGCTGCCAAAACTCCAAGGAAGGAGCGGCATGGACGCGATGCGAAGAACGAGACTCTTAGGCCTCTGGCTGTTGGCGGCCTTGTCGCTGGCGCAGCCGAGCCGCGCCAGTGACTCCGGCGTCCTGCCCAAGGATGATGCTCCCCCGGCCCCGCCGCCAGAGACGAGGAAACCCAAGGCCCCCGCCGCGCCGGCCAAGAGCCCCGGTTCTGACGACGCCAGCAGCGCGAGCAACAGCCATAACTGCTTCATGGACCTAAGCGTGCCGCCCGGAGGCAATGCCGTATTCGCCGGAGACGGCATCCTGTATTTTCTGGCGCAGACGGACAAAGCGATCTCCCAAAAGGCTGGGGTGAAAGGCAAAGCGGCACGCCAAACCCAAGCTGAGCTGGCTAAAGTCGGCTATACCTTGTTCAAAGTGAATCTCAAGACCCAACAAAGTGAGCGTCTCGCTGCGTTTGACCACCTCATCCAGGCGTCGTTGCTGACCTACGGCAACCCCGCCGAGACGGCGATCGCGATCGCCTTTAGCGGCTCTAGGGCCACGTGCTTCAGCGGTCCCGCAGCCCTGTTGGATATCAATCTGGGCAAGGGTGAGAGCAAAGCCATGCGCGCCGTGGGCCAATATGAAATCGTCGCGGCACCCTTGGGGCGGATGCTGGTCGAGTTAAAAAAGCACATGATCATCAGCATCGATCCGACGACCTTTCAACGCAAGGCGCTGCGGTCCATTCCCGAGGGCGAAAGGGGCTTATACTTTGATCCCATCAAAAATGAGCTGACGACCTGGACTGAGGACGGCGAGGAGCGTGGGCTGGCGCGCTACATCGGCCGGGGCGACAGCGCGGCGACGCAACTTAGCATCAAAAAAGGCGAACGCGTGTTGCAGCAAGGCGGCTTGTTCGCCGTCGCCCACTTCAACGGCAAACAAAACAGCATCGACATTCAGCCGCAGACTGGCTGGAGCGGCGAGCAAAAGTCCGCGCGGTTTACCATCACCCTGCCGCTTGCCTACCCGGTGGTAAGTGCTGGCATCGAGATCGATTTTAAAAACCATATAGCATTGGTCTTCGGCGCCAACTACAGCGCCAAACTTCGCTGGCAGCGGGTCTTTATCTTCGACTACCAAAGCGGCAAAATGCTCACGGCCATGCCCGTCTCGGGTAGCCAGTACCTGAATTACGTCGGCATCGATCCTAGCAGCAGCTATGCATTTGTTGAGGTGCGCGACCAAGCAACCAAACTCACCACCGGTGTTAAGCTCTACGATATTGCAAAAAAAGGCTTTATAGATGTCAACTTGGACCTCGGCAACGAACTGGGCGCAAAGTAACAAGGAGCCTCGTATGGGAAAAGGCAACTGGATCATCCTCGCCCTGTGTCTACTGCTCGCCCCAAGGCAGCAGGGTTTAGCACAGCAGGCGGCGCCCGGGGCACTTCCCGCATCCGGAGTCTTCTCGTCGGAAAGTAGCGATGACCTCAGCGACGAGGATATCGATCATGCGGCCGATGAGGATATTGGACCGACGCAGCCCGAACCGCCAGCATCGGCGATCGAGTCCTTCTTCAACGACCTAAACGCCGGCACCGTGAGCCAAAAGGTCGAGGCAATGATGACGCCCACGGTGATCTATGAGGATCCGTTTGGCCGTTACGAAGGCCGCGACAAGGCGCTGGAGCACTTGAAGCAGTTGCTAGGCAGCATGCTGACCTTAAATGTCGACGTCAAAGAGGAGTTCGTCTCGGGCGAGGAAACCGTCGCCTTGTGGACCATGACGCTGACCAATAGGCATCTTGCTTCTGGAGAGCAGATCGTCTTCGACGGTGTCACCAGGGTGCGCGTGCAAAACAATAAAATCGTCGCGCAGTCCAGCCAGTTTGACCTCGGTGCCGCATACTATGAGCACCTTCCGGTGATCGGCTGGGTGGTCCGCTGGGCCAAGGGCAAAGCGGCGAACTGAGCGCTGCAAACAAGGCCCGTCCGAGGTCTCAGCGACGGCTGTGCTTCATCGCTCGACTGATGTCGCGGTCGGCTTCTTTCGTCTTAGCCGACTCACGTTTGTCGTGTAACTTCTTACCCTTAGCGACACCGATCTCGATCTTCAGATATTGACCGTGGAAGTACATCTTCAGGGGAACGATGGTCAGGCCCTTTTCCTGGGTCTTTTCCGCCAGCTTATTCAGCTCCTTGCGCTTTAGCAGGAGCTTGCGTGGGCGGGTTTCGTGGTGATTCATGTAGCTGCCGTGCGTGTAGCGCGAGATATGCGCATTCTGCAGGTAGGCCTCGCCGGCGTCGCTGATGGTCACCCACCCATCGCTTAGATTCACCTTACCGTTACGTGCTGATTTCACTTCGGTTCCGGTCAGAACCAGACCCGCCTCGAAGACCTCGCCGATGGAGTATTCGTGGGTGGCACGACGGTTGCTCGCGATCATCTTGATTTCCATCGGCACCGCTTTAAGGTAAGGAGCTGCAACATGACCCGCGGCGCCAAGGGCCGGGGGCGAGGCTAGTCATTAACACATCTGATCCAGCAATAGTCAATCCCAACACCGCCACGGACGCCGAGTACCGCCGGCTCGGAGGTCCCATTCCAGAGGACCTCGCGGGCCGCCGCATCGATCGTTACTTAGCGCGCGAGTTCCCCTTTTTATCGCGGGTCGGCTGGCAGCAACGCATGGCGGCCGGTGGCTTGTTGGTCAATGGCCGCGCCGTTAAAAACGCCGCCCGACTCAAGACCGGCGATCAGCTCCTGATGCACGCGCCAAAGACCGTGGAGCCGGAGGTGGACCGCGGTGTCCGGATGCTGTGGGAAGAAGATGGGGTGATGGCGATCTTCAAGCCGGGCAATCTGCCGATGCACGAAAACGGCCCCTATCGCAAAAACACCTTCACCGCCATCGTCTGGCAGGAGATCGGGCGGCAGTGGTCGGCAGTGCATCGACTCGATCGCGAAACCAGCGGCATCGTCCTGTGCGGGAGCACCTCACAGATCAGAGCGCAACTCGCCCAGGATTTGGCTCAGCGCAAGATGCACAAAGAATACCTGGCGATCGCCCGCGGCGTCCCGCAAAGCAGCGCCTGGCGTAGCGAGGGCGCCATCGGTGACCTCGTGGATAGCGCCATTCGCATCAAGAAATGGGTCGTACCCGGCGGCCTGAGTGCATTGACGGAGTTCACCGTGCTGGACACCGCAGGGGACTCTTGTTTACTTGAGGCGCGGCCCAAGACCGGTCGGACCAATCAGATTCGCATCCATGCCGCATATGCTGGTCACGCCCTCTATGGCGACAAACTGTATCATCCTGATGAAGCGGTTTTTCTCGAATACTTTGCCCACGGCCAAACGTCGAACGTCACGGCCAGGACCGGTTTTCCAAGGCTTTGCCTACATGCCAAGGCCTTGACCTTTAACCATCCGGTCAACGGGCGCGAGGTGCGCGTCGAAGCACCGCTGCCAGCTGATATGGCCGCCTTTTGGGCGGAGCTACAGGCTGGTAGTGGGCAGTGAGCGAGCTTGCCAAAAGCCTTTGGCGCTAGCATAGAGACCCGCAAATCGCCCGTTCACCGGTGCGAGCAAGGCGTCGGAATCGATGCTGCTACCGACGGCCAAATGCGAGAGGATTTGCCGCAGGCTTGCCGCGCCATGTTTAGCCTCGATGGTCAAAATGAGGAATAGACTCTGGTGATAGGCCGGACCAGCATTGACGGCGGATAACGACAGGTAGGAGGTCATAAACGATGACTCCGGTAGAAAGTCACCTGGTTGCGGGCCAAAGTCGAACACAGCACAAGCGCGCTGATTGCACGAAAGCCGCTGCGCCAAGCCCTCATCAAACCACGGCGGCAGACTGCGCGAGTCGCTCATCAAAGCCAGCAACGCATGCACCAACTCGTGGCGGAGGACCGTCTGCAGCTCCGCACTCGCCTCGGCGTCCAGTCGCGAGGAGCTCACCGGGATCCGCAAGCGGCCATCAAACAGACCTTCGGCCCAGCTGGGACCATTGGTGACGCTGCCAAAAGCCTGACGCGGATAAAGGACGACCTCGATGGGAAGCAGCGGCGGCGGCAGACCGAACTGCTCGTTAAACTCCACCATGGCATCCTCCAGCGTGCTCAGCACCAGGGATGTCAGATCGGCTTGTTCAATGGCGCGGTAGGTCAAACGAAAATGCTGCGAGGCCTCGACTTGCTCCAAGGTGCTCTCCTGCGCTCGGCCCTCCATGCTGTCTAGACGCTGCTGGAGCGCTGGCTGCTCGGCTGGCGCCGCCGCCTGGACCAGCTGGCGGAGAATACCCACAGCCTCGGGAAAGCGTGACTCAGACTCCAGCACATCGGTGTAGAGCAGCTGCATCTCGCTGTCACCGGGGTCAACGGCGAGGTAGGCGAGAAAGTGATCGCGCGCTACCCGCATATTTTTTTGTTTATAGTGGCAGAGGGCCAGACCTTTGGTGGCCTCCTGCGTCGCCTTCAGCGCATGACTGCGATCAAAATACACGCGCGCCTGATCGCAGTCGCCAACCTTAAGACGCGCCCACCCGGCACTGGTCAACAGCACTGGCATCTGTTGGGTGAGCCAGGCGAGTACGTTGGGACGCTGCGGCACTTGGTCCTTGGCATGATCGGCAAGGTTGAGGGCGCCAACGAAATCGCCGGTGGCAAAGGCGGCGAAGATCGGCCGCACCGCCGCAGCATCCGCTTCGCCAAAGTCCGCAGGCGAAGCTAAGGTCTGCGGCTTTGGACTCGGACTGGGGTCGGCAGGCGCACGTGGCAAGTCCCGCGGGCTGAACTCCCGCTGGCGCTGCCACAAGGTCGCCAATACAAAAGCGAAAAACAGCCCCAAGGCCGTCTTTTTAAGCACTTTCGACCTTTGGCACTAAGGTTCCGGCTTTGTCGAGGGCGGAGAGCTCACTGAAGCCGCCGACAAAGTCCTTGCCAATAAAGATCATCGGCACGGTCCGGTAGCCGTTGTTTTCCGCCGAGAGCTTCTGGCGCAACTCGGGATTGGTGGTGAGATCGACTTCTTTGAAAGCAAAGCCATACTGGCTCAAAAGGCGCTTAGCCGAGACACAGTAGGGACAGGTGGTGGTGGTGTAGATGGTGATTTCTTGCATGACGACGGATCCTACCTGAAGTTATATACGGCACGGTGCGCTGGCGAGATTATAACCCGAGCAGGTCAAAAAGCATGCAGGCAATGGTCAAGGCGTCTCTAATCACGCTGCGGGAGCAACAAGAGGCAGGCCTAAGCGACGAATCAGCCGAGGCGACCCTGGCGCGCATCCTCGGCGTCGAAGCCCGAGGCGACGGGTCCTGG
This sequence comes from Pseudomonadota bacterium, assembly GCA_026390445.1. GTDB lineage: Bacteria > Bdellovibrionota_B > Oligoflexia > Oligoflexales > CAIYRB01 > CAIYRB01. Next base: position 7,452 of record JAPLFX010000266.1, on the reverse strand, counting down.
CACCTTCAGATTGCCTCGGATGGGCTCAACCTGGCCGCCAAGGCGGCGATTGAACGGGGTCTGAAGGCGATCCTCGGCCAAGACGGGGTCCAGGCTAGCGTTCATTTCAAACGGTTGCAGCCCGTGTCGGCGTCGCAGCAGCCGCAGGCCGCCCTGCCGGCTACGTCCGCCCAGCGTTCAGCACCCTTTGGCCTAAGCATCGACCGCCGCGCCATACCGGGTGTGACGACCATCCTTGCGGTCGCCTCCGGCAAGGGTGGAGTCGGCAAATCGACGGTGAGCGTCAACCTCGCCGTCGCCTTAGCCGCCGCCGGGGCCAAGGTTGGCCTGCTCGATGCCGACATCTACGGGCCCTCGGTGCCGCTGATGTTGGGCTTGTCGGGGCAGCAGCCGATCGTGGAGCAGGACAAACTTCGGCCGCTCACGGCGCACGGCGTCAAGACCATCAGCTTTGGCTTTCTCACCAACACCGAACAGCCGGTCATCTGGCGCGGCCCCTTGCTTGGCAAGGCCTTTAAGCAGCTATGCTACGATGTCGACTGGGGCGAGCTTGACTACCTGGTGATCGACCTGCCCCCTGGAACTGGCGATATCCAACTCACGATGATCGAAACACTGCCGGTGCACGCCGCTTTGATCGTGACGACACCGCAGGATATCGCCCTGCTCGATGCCCATAAGGCACTGACCATGTTCGAGCGCCTGGAGGTTCCGGTCCTCGGCCTCGTCGAGAACATGTCGCAGTTTATCTGCCCGTGCTGCGGCCATGCTGAAGCGATCTTTGGTACCGGCGGAGCGGAGCGCATGGCCGCACAGCGCCACACCCAGGTGCTCGTACAGGTACCACTGACGGCAGCCGTCCGCCACGGCGGCGATGCCGGCATGCCGGTTGCGACTGGCGACGGCGCGCTAGCGCGCCCTTTCCATCAACTGGCGGCCCATGTCAAAGCGCATGTCCAGTGAGTTGACAGCTGCGCGAAATTCGCTGCGTTGGGTCTGTCTGACAGGCGTCAAAAGCCCGATTTTTCCGCTTGGTGCGGCGCTAAGCCCTTAAGCCGCCTTAGGTCCATCGTCGCGACCTGGATTGGCACGAAGACTGCAACAGGGATTCGCAAGTGGGGTTCCTCCACTTACGGGTGGTTACGCTGTCCCAATTGGTTTGTGCCTCTATGGCATGTTCAAACTGTCGCTGTTGCTGTTCTTTGCTGCTCACCGTTGCTCGCTCCTTCTCTCCCACCTCCCCAGGTTTCCACCCGAAAGGGGAAGCGCAGATCCACTCTGCGCTTCCCCTTTCCTCCGTCTCCCCTACCCAGCCGACACTTGTGCTTTTTGCCTTAAAGACTCATGATGTTAGCCTGTGTAAACCGGTGGGTGGGCATGACGGCCAAGACCAAGTATCCGATTCTGAGGCAACCAGACGACATCACCTGCGGGCCGACCTGTCTGCACTCCGTCTACGAGTACTATGCCGACAATATCGACCTGGAGACCGTCATCCGGGAGGTGACGATGCTGCGCGGAGGCGGCACCCTCGGCGCCCTGCTCGGCATCCATGCGCTCAAGCGCGGCTATAAAGTCTGGATCTACTCCTACAACATGGAGGTCTTTGACCCGACTTGGTTCACACCCAAGCTGCCTCGCGACGAAATGATCGCCAAGCTGCGCCAGCAGATGCTGATAAAAAAAGGCAAGCGCCTGCAGACGGCGATCTTGGCCTACACCGAATTCCTCGAGGCTGGCGGCGAAATCCACTTCACCGACCTCACCTCCGCCCTACTCAGCGCTTACCTGCTCCAGGGAATTCCCATCCTGACCGGCCTTAGCTCTACCTACCTTTATAAAACCATGCGAGAATACGGTAAATACTCCGTGGCCCATGACCTGCGCGGCGAGCCCCAAGGGCACTTCGTCGTCCTAACCAGCTTTGATCCAGAGGTGAATGCAATCACCGTGGCAGATCCCTACGACCCGGAGTCCCTCGACTACGGGCACACCTACAAGGTCAACGTCGAGCAGTTGGTCAACGCGATTTTACTGGGGGTCGTCACCTACGACGGCAATTTGATCATCATCACCAAAAAGTAATCACGCCTGTCGTGATGCGCAGCTGAGATCTTCATGCAACGAATCATCATTGTCGACAGCCCCGCAGACTGGCCACTAGATCTCCCCGACGTTCAGGTCGTGTCGGGCAAGGAGTATCTGACCACCGAGCCGTTTCGCAAGCAGCGCGACATCCGCGTCTTCAACATGTGCCGGTCGTATAAGTACCAGACCATCGGCTATTATGTGTCGCTTCTCGCCGAGGCTAGAGGACACAAGCCGATTCCGTCGGTGTCGACCATGCAGGACATGAAGTCACAGGCGATCGTCAAACTCGCCGCCGACGAGATCGACGAGCTCATTCAAAAGAGTCTGGCCGACGTCAAGTCGGAGGAGTTCGTGCTGAGCGTCTACTTCGGCAAGAACCTGGCAAAGAAGTACGACCGCCTGAGTGCCCAACTCTACCGCATGTTCCACACGCCCTTCGTGCGCGCGCACTTCCACCGCGAGGCCGGCAAATGGCAACTGCGCAAGGTCGGCCCAATCGCCGCCAAAGACATTCCCGAAGCCCATCACGGCGAAGTGGTGGAGTTTGCCAAAGAGTATTTCAAAGGTCGCCGCACCGAACAGGCGAAGAAGCCCGATATTCGCTATAGCATCGCCATCTTGATGAATCCCCAAGAGGCGATGCCACCGTCGAATGAAACCGCCATCAAGCGCTTCATAAAAGCAGCAGAAAAGCTGCATATGGAGGCCGAGATCATCGGTAAGGATGATTACTCGCGCTTGGGCGAATTCGACGCCCTGTTTATCCGCGAGACGACCGCAGTCAATCACCATACCTTCCGCTTCGCGCGCCGCGCCGCAGCCGAAGGTCTGGTGGTGATCGATGATCCGGAATCCATCCTGCGCTGCGGCAACAAGGTTTATCTCAACGAACTACTCGAAAAGAACCAGATCCCGGCACCGCGCACCCTGGTCGTCCACCGCGACAATACCGACGAGATCTTCGACAAGGTCGGCTTACCGTGCGTTCTGAAGCAGCCCGACAGCTCGTTCTCCCAGGGCGTCAGCAAGGCCGACGACGAGGTCAGCTTAAAGCGTGAGCTGGCCCAGCTGTTTGAGAAGTCCGATCTGCTCATCGCCCAGGAGTTTCTCCCGACCGAGTTCGACTGGCGCGTTGGGGTGTTTGACCGCAAGCCGATTTACTTGTGCAAATACTTTATGGCGAAAAAAGACTGGAAGGTCATCTCTAAAGACAAAGCCGGACGCACCTTAAATGGCCGTTCCGAGACGATCCCCATCGAGCTAGCTCCGAAGAAGTTGATCTCGCTCGCGCTCAAGGCCGCAAACCTGATCGGCGACGGGCTCTACGGCCTGGACATCAAACAGATCGGCAGCAACTTTTGCGTCATTGAAATCAACGACAATCCGAATATCGACCATGGCTACGAAGACCTGATCCGCAAAGACGATCTATTTCTCGGCATCATGGAGGTGTTCTTGCAACGGATCACCGCAGCGAAAGAGGGACGGAGCTACCAATGAGCTTAGTCGAGCATCTGCATCTGTTCGCCGGCTACGGCATCGAGATGGAATACATGATCGTCGACCGCCAAAGTTTGGCGCTGTTGCCGCTATGCGACTATGTCCTAACGCAGGCGGCGGGATCCTGCGTCAACGAAGTCGCCGTCGGCGAGATGGCCTGGTCCAACGAGCTGGTTCTGCACGTCATCGAACTCAAGACCAACGGCCCGGCGAAGACCTTAACCGGCCTGCACCAACTGTTTCTCCGCGACATCAAGCGGATCAACGAGATCCTCGCCGCTAAAAACGCCATGCTGATGCCAACGGCGATGCATCCGTTTATGAATCCGTCCACCGACACCAAGTTGTGGACCCATGATGATGCCGCGGTCTACCAGGCCTACGACCGTATCTTCGGCTGCAAGGGCCATGGCTGGTCTAATCTGCAAAGCGTACACATCAACCTCCCCTTCTACAACGACGTGGAGTTTGGCAAACTGCACGCGGCGATCCGCCTCATCCTCCCGATCCTACCGGCCCTCGCGGCGTCCTCGCCGGTCTACGAAGGCAAGGTCTCAGGACTGATGGACAGCCGACTTGAATTCTACCGCCACAACCAAAAGGCGGTGCCCGAGATCGCCGGCCGGGTGATCCCCGAAGGGGCCTACAGCGAAAAGGAGTACGGCGACCAGATCTTCGCCAAGATCTATAAAGCCATCGCTCCACATGACCCGGCCGGGATCTTACAAAACGAATGGCTCAACTCGCGCGGCGCGATCGCCCGTTTTGATCGCCATGCCATCGAGATCCGCGTCCTCGATATTCAAGAGTCGCCGCGCATGGATCTTGCCGTGATCAGCAGTGTGGTCTCGGCGGTCCAGGCTCTAGTCCTCGGCAAATGGGGGCCTCCTGCGGCACACCGAAGCTGGAGCGAGAACGACCTCAGTCCGATTTTTATCGAATGCCTGCGCCATGGCAGCGAAGCGACGATCGAACATGACGACTACCTAAAGGTCTTCGACTACCCTGACAAAGGGCCGATCAAGGCGCAAGAACTCTGGCGGCACATCACCGATGATCTACTCGCGGCGGCGACTTACCCGATCTCGTCCTACCAGCGCGAAGTCGACGCACTAGTCAGGAATGGCTGTTTGGCCCGCCGCTTAGTCAAGGCCCTCGGCCCGACGCCTGATGCCGCGCGCATCCACGGTGTCTATGGCCAGCTGTGCCACCTCTTGCCTCTGGGCGGCGCGTTTGATGCACCGTGTTGAGACTTAGTGCCTTAGTGGGGACGATCCGTGGAATCGAAGGCGATGAAAACCAGCAGACTGAAAAAAGCCCGGGCGCTGATCTCCAGCAAAAAGGCCAAAGCCAAGCCCTTTGACAGCCTCATGATCACCTGCGAGCACGGCGGCAACCACATCCCCTCCCGCTATCAAAAGCTTTTTCGGGGTCAGTCACCCCTGCTAAGTACCCATCGCGGCTACGACATCGGCGCCTTAAACGTCGCCCGAGCCTTGGCAAGGCGCGCCGACGCCCCGCTGTTCTACAGCACCACCTCCCGCTTGCTCATCGATCTGAATCGCTCGCTGCATCATAAAGCGGTGTATTCGGAATTTACCCGAGAACTGCCTGACGCGGAGCGTGCAACCATCTGCGTTCACCACTACGCCCCGTACCGACTCAACGTCGAAGCCTGGTTGCGCTCGCAGATCCGGCTTGGCAAGAAGGTCTTGCACGTGTCGGTCCACTCCTTCACCCCCAAGCTAGACGGCGAAGTACGCAACGCGGAGATCGGCCTACTCTACGATCCCAAGCGTAAGCCCGAAGCCCAGCTCGCCGCACAGCTATTCAAAGTGACGAAGCCGGCGGCCAAGGCCGAAGGTTGGCGTATCCGCCGCAACTATCCTTACCACGGGGCAAGCGACGGCTTCACGACGCACCTACGGCAACTATTCGAGCCGACCCGCTACATGGGGATTGAGATCGAGATGAACCAAACCGTGGTGGAAGAGCGTCTAGGCCAGGGACAGATGGCGTTGCTGTTTAGTCGAGCCTTGGCTACCTTGGTTTTGTAGGAACAGCAACCAACTACGAGGAGACCACCGGTGATACTAGAAAAAGTCTAGTACCGTGCCGTCGTAATAGCCTAACCGCAGAGACGAAGTGGAGCGGAAACGCAGAAGTTCGGACATCTCGCACAGGCGCACGCGCGCATCAGAAATAATCGCTGTGTCTAGATGGCACAGGGCAGTTAGCGGACGGCGCGACTGCCTTTGATCTTTGCACCCGTCACGCCGGTCACGTAGGCGTTGAAAACCGTGGTGATCATTTGATCGTTGCCGAGACGACTTGGATCCGTAAGGCGGCTGATGGTCGATTGGTCGATGGGGAAGGCGGAAATAAGTCGGCTGCGTCGGTCAGCGGAGTCATAGACGGAGTAGATCAGCCAGGCGATGTTGGGGCTACGCGGGTTTGGGTGGGGCCATTTGACGAAGTCGGTGCGCAGAATGACGGTCCGTTTGGTGCCGGGTAATTGGATAGTTTCACTGAGTCGCTGGATGTTTAGCTGCTTGAAGTCATAGTTCCTGAGTGCGCTTGCGACGACTTGTGGATGAAGGGTCGCTACCGCCGTGAGGGTGGCTCGCTCGATGAAGTCGTTGGCAAAGGCAATGGATCCGGCAAAATAGGTCGCGTTCATAAATAGCGAGCCACTCTGTGGCGCCGGTCCGAGAAGTCCGGCTGGTAGTCCGAATCCCTCGCTGACTTCAGCATTCACCCAGCGCGCACGTTTAAAACCAAACCGCGTCTTTAGGGTGCTAAAGAGATAGCCGTAAGTGTGCTGCACGCCAGCATGGGTGATGGTGTGGGATGCGTCTGGTGCTGTCGTCGCCTCGAAGCGGCGGGCAACACCCAAGCGTTGATTGAGGAGATCGACTAGAGGTGGATCGACGATGATGCCGTGGGCCCCTTCGTCAAAGTTGATCGCGGCACCCCAGAGATTTAGCCACGAAGGGTATTGCGCATCGTTTTGCATATCAGTCGCCAATTTCGCCGCCGAGGCGTCGAAAAGGAGGCCGATGTTTTGGCCTCTAGTCGCTGCGTCACGGAGATCACGGGCGATTTTGGCCCACGGACAGTCTTGGGTGGTTTCTCCGAGGCTTAGATCAGGACAAGTTGCGGATCCTTGGGCAGGACCTCCTTGTTCAGTTTTATGGGCCTTCTCCTGAGCCTTAAGGTCGAGAGCACCCGATTGACTGGAGGAGTCGGTGTAGCAGCCAGTCCAGGTCAAGAAAAATAGGGCGCAGATCAGGCGACGGTTAACGGATGTATGAAGGGCTGCGGTCATGGTGCGATCCTGTGCGAAACATCGAGTGGTGTAAAGAGTTCTGAACGATTGTTACCAGGCGACTACTGGGTCTTTTCCCACAGCTCCAAGGGTCCCGCGCCAAACAATTCCGCGGCTACCAAAGTGTACTGCGGGGGCAGACCGCGGCCATAACCACAATACACTGCGACGCGAAAACCTGCCGGGCGTTGTTCGAGAAGGTCATAGACCAACTGCCCTTGGCTGTCGTAAAGATCTGACGCTACGGCTTGGCTCGAAGCGCCACCGCGTTGAAAGGTGAAGCGCTGCGAAAATGGATTATAAAGGTACGCACCGGTAAAGGTGTCCCATGATGCTGCTGTGGCATCATCGGTCTTGAACTGGACTCTGCCGATCTTGTAGCGCCTCAGCAGGGCCTTGGACAGTTGCACCATCCCCGGCTGGGTGTCCATGCCGACGTAGGTTGCAGCCGTGGTCAGTCCCCCTACCAGACAGAATTTACCAACACCGGAGCCGACGTCCAAGATGCGGTCGGCTCCCGACCGACTAAGCCA
>JAPLFX010000124.1 GCA_026390445.1 Pseudomonadota bacterium | reverse complement strand
CGATGATGGTCGGGGCATGGAGCCGGCAGAACTCGATAAGATTTTTGAACCCTTCTACACCACCTCGCGCAGCGGCGGCAATATGGGCCTTGGCCTCCATATTGTCTTCAATTTGGTGCACCAGCAGCTGAGGAGCAAGATCACCTGCACCAGTCAACCAGGTGTCGGGACGACCTTTAAGATCCTTATCAACGGTACGGCGGTACGTCAGGTCGGCAAGCCGGGAACGGGGAGCCTTACATGACGCAAGACCATCATCCGCCACCTGATAGCCTGCTTGATTTTGTCGCTGAAGAAGAATCGATTGGTGACCTAAAGCTAGGCCAGGACCCGACGTTGTCCATGGCTGATCGCTGGCAAATCCTCATCGTCGATGATGAGCAAGACATCCATTCGGTCACGGCCTTTGCCTTAAACAACTACATTTATATGAACCGGCGGCTGCATTTCATCAGCGCCTTTAGCGAGGTCGAGGCCCGGGCGCAGCTCAGTGTATCGCCTAATATCGCGCTCGTCTTGCTGGACGTCGTGATGTCCACGCCAGATGCCGGACTAAAGTTAGTAAAATTTATTCGCGAAGACCTCAATAATCAACAGATTCAAATTATCTTGCGCACCGGCCAGCCCGGGGACATTCCCGAAGAACAAATGGTCAAACGCTACAACGTCAACGACTATAAGTTGAAGACGGAGTTGACGCGGGAAAAGCTATTTTCTGCGGTGACTTTAGCGTTGCGCAGCTTTCAGCAGATGCGTGACCTCGCCGACTTGAACTTTAAGTTGTGCACGGCCAACAATCAGTTGGCCGTGTTCAATGCCCAGCTCCAAGGCATGATCGATGCCCGCACCGGCGAACTCCAACAGCAGTCGCAAAACCTTACTGAAGCGCTCCAAGACAAGACCAATTTGCTGCGTATCGTTGCCCACGATCTGCGCAACTACCTGACGATCGCCAAATGGTCGAGTGAACTCGCGACCCGCGCTGAGTCTGCAGAACTTAGTGCCAAGCATCTGGCTAAGGTTGCATGGGCGATTGATAAACAGTCAGAGCTGATCAATAAAGTGGTATCCTTGGAAGCCGTTCGCTCCGGAAAGCAAGTCCTCAACTGTCAAAGCGAGTCATTGTCTGAGATTCTCAAGATTGCGGCGGAGACCTTCGAGCAGCGTCTTAAAGAAAAGGGACTCGGTTTAGAGGTCCATTGGCATTGTCCGGGTGGGGTCCAGGTCTGGGTAGACCGAGTGATCTTTTCTAACTCGGTGATCAATAACGTGGTATCTAACGCCATCAAGTTTTCGCACGAGGGTGATATCATCCGCATCGACGTGCACCATCTCCCAGAGGGTAACGTCTGCATCAGTGTCCGCGACCAAGGCATCGGCATTCCCGATAGCGTCATGCAGGCGCTATTTGGTTTTGAGGTGCAGACCTCGCGCACCGGGACTAAGGGCGAACGCGGCACTGGGTTTGGCATGCCCATCGCGAAACTGCTGTTAGAAAAAATGGACGGGTCGATCGCCGTCAAAAGTAAGGTCATGACAAAAGGCAGCGAGGATCATGGGACCGAGGTCATGGTCACCGTCATGTCTCCTAAGGCGTCTTAGGTCCAGCGAGGCCTTGGAATGTGTGCCTGCTCGCTCAGTAACGAGCGGGTTTTCGCCCTTTGCGACCTAGATCGTCGAGGACCACGTAGTCTGGCTCCGCATGATGGCGGGTGATCTCACGAATGAGATAGGCCCGCGCGCGCAAGGCCGTGGAGCCGAGGGTCATGTCGATATGCACGGGGCGTGTCTGCTCATCCTTTGGCTCAAGGGTCAGCCACAAGCGTGGCGATTTGCCGCTTAAATTGTGCGCGAGACTCACAGTGCCCAGCTCATTCCAGCTAAATTGGTGCGTTTTCAGCCGCGTGCTGATGGTGATTCCAGCCGGTGTGACGATGACAAAGCGCAGGCAGCGCAGGTAGATCAGCACGATCGCCACCCACGGCATGACGACGCAGATGGCGAAAATAGACAACATCATGCGCGGATCAGCAAGGAGCGCGGTGGCATCGGCAAAGTGCGTCATCGCAAGAAACGCCAGGCAACCGACCAGGCCAATCGCCGAAAAGGTGATGAGGCTGTTCGGGCAGGCAGTGAAGCGGCGTCCGCCACCCGCGACATCGTCGGTGAAGTAAAAGTGTTCGCGATCTTCCTTTTGCCGGCGAAATAGGTAGGCCACCGCGTCCTCGTCCTCACGGTCGATCGTCGCGATACGGTCCCAAATCAAGGCTTCGTCGCTAAAGCGGCCTTCCATTTCGAGCAGCCTAGCGCGGAGCTTTAAGGCTGCGGTGTTTTGCGGGCCCAAGGCGAGCAACTGGTCAAGAGCCAAATGGGCCTCGGTGGTGGCGCCAGCGTCGATGATTTCTGCGATTTGTTTGACGTGCTTCATGCCTTGGTGTCGGCAGATTCGCCCCAGGACTTGAGGACGGGCGAAGGTCGGAGCAGGACAGAGACCCAGGCATTCAGCTAACCATAACCAAAAAATTAAATTTTTACGCTTTCACTTCCCATTTTCTCACGATGATTTATTTTATGATGGAGCTTCCAAGGATTTCGCTTCAAACAGCCAACAGCTTATTAAAACAGCCGAATAGGGCAGGTGTTTGCTATGAGTTATGACGCGTCCATCGAGGGTATGGAACAACAGGTTAGCTCGCACAGCGCGCTGCTAGAGCGCGCCAGCGGCGAGATGAGTCGACGGATCGTCGGGCAAAAAGACGTCGTGCAGCGTCTGATCATGGCGCTGATCGCCGAGGGTCACGTGCTCCTGGAAGGGCTGCCCGGCTTAGCCAAGACGACGACCGTCAAGACTTTGGCACAGACCGCGGCACTGTCCTTTGGCCGGATCCAATTCACACCCGATCTACTGCCCGCCGACGTCATCGGCACGCAGATCTACGATCCGCGCAGCGGCGAGTTCAAGGTGCGCAAAGGCCCGATCTTTCAAAATATCGTCCTTGCCGATGAGATCAATCGGGCGCCAGCCAAGGTCCAGTCGGCCTTACTCGAGGCCATGCAGGAGCGCCAGGTGACGATTGGTGACCAGTCGTTCCGCTTGGCTCGGCCCTTCCTCGTCCTGGCAACGCAAAACCCGATCGAGCAAGAGGGGACCTATCCTCTGCCGGAAGCCCAGGTGGACCGCTTCTTGTTCAAGGTCAACGTCACCTACGGCACTCTCGACGAGGAGCAACTAGTCATCGCGCGCGCCATGACCGGTGACGAGGCCCCACTCACTCCGGTGTTGACCGGCGAGAGCCTGCTCGCCATGCGCGATTTGAGCTTAAAGCTTCACGTCGCCGACAAGGTGCGCCGCTACATCGTGCAGCTGGTATTTGCCACCCGCGATCCGGCCGCCTATGGCCTGAAGGACCTCGTCAACCTCATCCATATCGGGGCCTCACCGCGCGCTTCGATCAACCTCGAACGCGCCGCGCGCGTCAACGCGCTGATGCAGGGACGCGCCTTTGTCACGCCTCAGGACATCAAGGATGTCGGTCTAGATGTCCTGCGCCACCGCGTTCTGCCAACCTATGAGGCCGAGGCCGAAGGGGTAAAGAGCGAGCAGATCATCAAACGCATCTTTGATCGCGTGGACGTGCCCTAATATGCTCAATCCCGAGGTCATCAAACAGATCCGCGCCGTCCAGCTCAAGGCCGGCCACCTCGTGACCGATGCCTTGGCGGGCAACTATTTGAGCGCTTTCAAGGGCCGCGGCATGGAGTTTGACGAGGTGCGCGAATACGTCCCCGGCGACGACGTGCGCCTCATCGACTGGAACGTCACGGCGCGCATGCAGCAGCCTTTTATCAAAGTCCTCCGCGAAGAGCGCGAGCTCACCCTGATGCTGATGGTCGACGTTAGCCCGTCCCAAGCCTACGGGACGCTGGCGCGTAAAAAGCGGGAGACCGCGGCTGAGCTGGCTGCCGTGTTGGCCTTTCTGGCGATTCGCAACAACGACAAGGTCGGCCTGATCGTCTTCTCCGACCATGTCGAGCACTTCATTCCACCCAAAAAGGGCCGTGGTCACGTCTGGTCGATCATTCGCTCAGTGCTCACCCACCAAGGCAGTGGGCAGAAGACCGATATCAACGCTGCCCTGGAGGCCATGCTGCGCGCGTCACGGCGGCGTTGCCTTGGCTTTCTCATCTCCGACTTCTGGGCCGATGGCTATGAAAAATCCCTGCGCGTGGCCGCTGCCCGGCACGATCTGATCGCCGTGCGGACCGTCGATCCCAGGGAACGCGAGATGCCTGCAGCCGGCCTGGTGAGCTTTCAAGACAGTGAGACCGGCGAGGTGTTTGAAGTCGATACCAGTGATCGCAAGTGGCGTGCGGCGTATGCCGCCCAAGCCATAGCGCGGGAGCAAAGCCTCGGGCAGCAATTTCGCCGCAGCGGTGCTGGCACCTTCGTCGTCGATACCGGCACCGATACCGTCGGTCCGCTGCTGCGCTTTCTGCGTGAGCGGGAAAGGCGGCGGCGGTGAGTCTACTTCAGCTGGCCCAACAAGACCCTAGTCTTGGAGCGATGTCGGGCTCGATTCCGGGCTCGATTCCTGGAGCAAATGGGACATCGCTTGCGCCGCCATCCATGGGCGGCGCCGCGCCGCATCAGTTAGTGCTGCCGCACGGCCTGCGAGGAGCCCTGGCGCTCTACCCGCAGTGGCTGGTCCTGCTGATCCTAACCCTCCTGATCGTGAGCTTGGTTGCCGCCCTGGTCTTGGTGTGGCGATGGTGGCGTCGTCGCCGCTTAAACCGCCCCCGTCCAGGCGTCGACCCCTGGGATGAGCTGCTTGCCCGAGTCACCGCGCTGACTCCGAGCCACCCCTTTACCAAGGCGGCCCAGGAGGACTTCTTTGCGCACCTGAGCCTGTTCCTGCGGGAAGGAATCGAACGACGAACGGGTCTGCCGGCGACCGATCGGACCTATCAGGAGCTACGTGTGCCGCTCAAAGATCAGTCCTTCTTGCCTAAGGAGCAAGGCGAGGCGCTGCTGCAGTTTCTCCAACGCGCCGACCTGGTGAAGTTTGCCGCTGCGCCCAGCGGCGATAGCGAGGCCCGTGCGGCGGCGGGGCAAGTCGCTGCTTGGATTACGGCGCTTCGGCCCGCGCCGGGTACGGCTAAAGCTGGGGAGGCCTCGCGTGCGCCTCGCTGAACCATGGTTTCTCCTGCTGCTGCCGGTGGTTGCCTTGCTCTATGGGCTGTACCGCCGGCGCCGGTTGGCTGTGCGCTTTCCCAGCCTGCGCGTGCTCAAGGCGCCCACCAGTGGACGCCTCGCCAAGCTGCGCCACCTTCCCTTTATCCTGCGCTGCGTCGCCGTCACCACGGTGATCGTCGCCTTGGCGCGGCCGCAAAGTGGCGAGACGCACAGCGAGCGCACCGCCGAGGGACTGGATATCGTGTTGATCCTAGACACCTCGCGCAGTATGGAATCGCGCGACTATGTCTGGGGCAATGAGCGGCCCAACCGACTCGCCGTCGTCAAACGCGTCATCGACGACTTTATCGCGGCGCGACCGTCCGATCGGATCGGGATCGTCGTTTTTGGTAGCGAGGCTTTTACCCAGGCGCCGCTGACGCTCGATCACCAGGTCCTCTATCGCTTTATCGAGCATATCCAGATCGGCATGGCCGGCGATGCCACGGCGATCGGCGATGGCCTGATCACGGCCATCAACCGACTCAAACCCGTCCAAGCCAAGAGCAAGGTGGCGATCCTGCTCACCGACGGTGGCAACAACTCGGGACGCACCGATCCCATGGCCGCGGCCCAGGTCGCCGCGACGATGGGGGTGAAGGTTTACACCATTGGAGTTGGGGCCAATCCGCCGCCTGGCCAAGGCCAGGGCGATTTCGACTTGGATGAGAAGACGCTCAAGGACATCGCCGCTGCGACCAAGGGACGTTACTTTCGCGCCGCCGATACCTCGACCTTGGTCAACGTCTACCAAACCATCGATCAACTCGAGAAGGTCAAGGTCACGGTCGACAGCTACGCTCTCTACGAGGAGGAGTTTGCCGCCTTCGTCGCTGTCGCCTTGGCTTGTTTAGTCCTAGAAGTCCTGTTGGGCTTGACCCGGCTCAGGAGGCTACCGTCATGAGTTTTGGTCACGTCGAACGTTTGCTGCTGCTATGGCTGCTGCCGCTAGTCGCCCTGGTGCTCTGGCGCAGCCATCTGCGCCGTCGCCAGCGCTTGGCCTTGGTGGCAGGGGCGCAAGGTGGTGGCTTTGGCCTGCTACTGCCGTCGCGTACCTTGGCGAAAGCGGCGATGAGCCTGATCGCCCTGGCCGGAATGATCGTCGCCTTGGCCGAACCGCGTTGGGGCTTTAAGTGGCTGGACGTGAAGGGTCGCGGCAGCGACTTAATCATCGCCGTCGATGTGTCCTCCAGCATGCTGGCTCAGGACGTCAATCCAAGCCGCCTGGAGCGAGCCAAACGGGAGATTCTAGATCTCCTGCCGGCGCTCAAGGGCGACCGCGTCGGTTTGGTGGCCTTCGCCGGCGATGCCTTTATTGAGTGCCCGCTGACCGAGGACTATGCCGCGGTGAAGATGTTCATCGGCTATCTGGCCCCGGACCTGATTCCCACCCAAGGCACCGACCTCGGTGGGGCCATCGAGACCTCGCTCAAGGCCTTGTTTGACGGCAGCCCCGAAGGGGTCGAAGGGCGGGCCATCCTGCTGATTACCGATGGCGAGGATCACGAGACGCATGCTGAGGCCATGGTGGCGCAAGCCAAGGCCAAAGGCGTGCGGATTTATACGATCGGCATCGGCAGCGTCGAAGGCGCGCCGATTCCGCTGGCTGATGGCGGATTTAAAAAGGACGCCGAGGGCAATATGGTGGTGACCAAGCCGGATGAAGAGGCACTTGCCAAGGTGGCGGTCGACAGCGGCGGGATCTTTGTCAGGTCCGTCAACGGCGGCATGGATCTGGCTCAGCTCTACACCGACCACATCCACAAAGATGTGGCGCAGAGGGAGTTTCAGGCGACGCGGCAAAAGCTGTGGTTTGAGCGTTTTCAGTGGTTTCTTGGTCTAGCCCTGGTGCTGCTGGTCGGCGAATTTTGCTGGCGCGACGTCAGGCGTACGGCGCTGTGGTGGCTGCTTTTACTCGGTGTCGGCGGTGCCGGGATCGGTATTGGTGGCACGGCGCACGCTGAGCCATCGCTGAAGGAACGCTTCAACAGCGCCGTCAAAGCCTATCAGAGTGGTGATTTAGCCGGTGCAGCGGCAGGCTTTAAAGCGGTGGCGGATTCCAATGATCAGGCGCTGGCCAATCGCGCCCTGTTTAATCTGGCGACGACCCAGGCGCAATTGGGCAAACTCGAGGAGTCCATCAAAAATTACGAGAACGCCCTAGCACTGCGGCCCGAAGATCAGGAAGCACGTGACAATTTAGATGCACTGAAGAAGTTTAAAGAAGAGCAGGAGCAACAAAAGCAGCAACAGCAGGGCGGCCAAAAAGACGATAAGGATCAGAAAGACCAAAAGCCTGGCCAGGATCAGAAGTCCAGCCAAGATCAGAAGTCCGGCCAAGATCAGAAGTCTGGCCAAGATCAAAAGTCCGGCCAAGACCAAAAGTCTGGCCAGGATCAGAAGGACTCCCAGCAAAAGGCCGATGGCAAAACGGGTGACGACAAAGGTCAGACCGACAAGGGTGAGTCCAAGTCAGATGGGTCTAAGCCGAGCGGAAACGACCCCAATCAGAGCCCAAACCCACCGAATAAGCCTGAGGCCGGCAAGGACGGCAAACCAGATGAAGGCAAAAAGGACGACGCAGCCGGTAAAAACAGCGGGACCGATCAAACCCCGCCCAAGCCTGGTAGCGCCGCGCCGGAGTCGGGAGCGGCTGGTAAAGACGACCCTGCGGCGCAGCAACCGCAGGACGCTCAGGCTGCCGCCAAAGAGGCGCAGGAGACTGCCGCGGACCAACCAGGAATGAGCAAGGAAGACGCCGAGAAAGTGCTTCGCTCGGTGGATGATAACGTCAAACGCTACCTCTATGCTCCGCGCGGCAAGCGCCAGCCACCGCGCAGCCGAGACAAGGATTGGTGAGACCGTGATGCGACTTCATGACTTTATGTTAGGAACGGCCTATGTCCTGATGGCTGCAGTGGCCTTGACGGCGACCCCGTGCTTGGCTGGGTCCATCAGTGCCGAGCTGGACCACAGCGAAGGCGCGGTCGGTGAGCCCTTTGTGCTAACCGTGGCGATCGAAGGGGCTAGGGACGGGGAGCCGACGATTCCCCAGGTCGACGGCTTGGAGTTTCACCAGCAGGGGGTCTCCGAGTCGACCAGCTGGGTCAACGGGCAGCGCAGTGCCCAGCTGCAAATCGGTCTGGTCGTGGTTGCCAGCAAACCTGGTCGCTTCACCATCCCCAGTATCAAGGCCAAGGTCGATGGCCAAGAGGTCGCCACGCTGCCTCTGACCCTTCAAGTCGGGGCCGATGCCACCGGTCAAGGGCAGAACCAAGCTCAGAACCAAGCGCAAAGCGCTGCCCCCAATCAATCTTCGCCCAATGCCGCCGGCGGTAACGCCAAGAAGCCGACCGCGAATCAAAATCAGGCCAAGGATGATGGTGGCAAAACGGGCGGCGTGTTTCTCGATCGCACCTGCGATCGTCTCGATCCTTACGTCGGCGAGCAGGTTCTTTGCACCATTCATCTCTATCATCGCGGCAACCTCAACGGCGGCCAAAGACTGATGCCGTCGTCGCCCGACTTTCGCCGCTTTCCCATCGATGGCGAGAAGCGCGCGCAGAAGCTAGTCAACGGTCAGCCCTACATCGTCATCGAACTCAAAGAAGTCGTCGTCGCCACGAAGCCTGGCCCGCTGACCCTGCCTCCATACACCATCGACGCACGAATTTTGACTTGGACCAAGCGCCGCAACCCGATCGATAAGTTTTTCAATAACTTCGGTGGCGGTGCCTTTAATTTCGATATGAATTTTACCGAAGAGCAGGAAGTTAATCTCAAGAGCGAGCCCGCTGAATTTGCCGTCAAGCCTTTACCGCAGTCAGGTAAACCGCCCGGCTTTAGTGGCCTAGTCGGCAACTTCCAGCTCGATACCCATCTCAGCCAAGCGAAAGTTGCGGCAGGCAACACGGTAACCATAACCATAACAATCAGTGGTACTGGGATCGCCGATTCACTAGGTGACGTCGTTCCAAGCCTAGAGAAGATCGGCAAGGTTTATCCGGACAAACCTGAGTACACCGAGAAGGTTGTCGATCCGAGTGGCATCGTCTCTAAACGGATTTACAAGTATGCCCTAGTCCCAGCAAATCCAGGTGACTTTGACCTAGGTAAGGTTGAGGTCCCGGTGTTCAACCCACATCTCCAGCAATACACGATCCTCACCTCTGAACTTGGCCACCTGATCGTCGACCCCAGTAAAGCCGAAGCCAAGTCGTTGGTGGTGGGCCAACAAGTCCAACTTCCCGGCACCAAGAAAGAAGACGTCAAAGTGTTGGGAAGCGACCTTGTCGATATCCACCACGGACCTTCCTTGAGAAAGCAACATACCATAACCAGATCTTTAATCCTTGTTTTGACCTTGACCGGAATATTTCCATCAAGCTGCGCCTTCCTCATCTTCGGCGTACAGGCCCTTAGACGCAGATCCGAAGGAGACACCGTCGGGAAACGACGTTCACGAGCTTACAAAGTCTTCAAAAATGAGCTCCAAGCCGCCCAAATCCAAGTCGCG
>JAPLFX010000133.1 GCA_026390445.1 Pseudomonadota bacterium | reverse complement strand
GCGGCATCCACAATGGTGATCTCTTTGTGGTCGAACAGGTGCCGCCTGGCTGTTCACTTGCCGACTTACCGACCAAGCGTCAGTTGCGCGGCCATGATGTCAAGATTCTGCAATTCGCGACCGTGCTTAGCGAGGCCGTGGGCATCTTGCACGATCATGGTTTGGTCCATGGCCAATTGGACCCGCTGAGTATCTGGCTGGCAGACGGTGACCTCCTACGACCTATGTTGCTTGACGTCGGCGTCGCGCCTTTGCTTCCTGAGGAGGAGCCGGAAACGCTGTCACGATTTTATTACCTCGCCCCTGAGCGCTTTGGACATGGCGATGGCAACTGTGGCAGTGCCGGCGATCTCTATAGCATTGGGATCCTGCTCTATGATCTATGTGGAGCGCCCCTGCCATTTATGGGTGATGACCTTAAAACCGTCGCGCATTCAGTCTATAGCGCCGTGCTGATTCCCCTCAGTGAGCTGCAGCCAGAATTTCCGCAAAATGGTTCGGCGATCATTGCCCGTCTTGTGCGCAAATCGCCTAAGGATCGCTACCATACAGCTCGCGGACTCCATGCGGATGTAGCGACGGTCCTAGCGATGCTGCGCGGTGTTCAAGAGACTCGTATCTTCGCCCTTGGACGATCTGATCAAAGACGCGAGCTGAACTACGCGATTCCGGTCGTGGGGCGCGTGCATGAGAAGCGGGCACTGATCGATGGGCTAGCCCGAACCTCGTCTGGTCGCGGCACCTTTCACGTGATCGCCGCACGCTCCGGTATGGGCAAGACCAAACTGGCTCGGGACGTCTTGGCCATCGGTGCTAGTCAAGGCTACGAATGCTACGCCGCCAAATTCTCCACCTACGAATCAAACGTTCCACTGAGCGCTGTGAGTCGCATCCTCCAACAGCATGCCGACCAGGTGCGAGTCTTGTCCACTGCCGAGCGGCTCATGTGGCAGGAACGGGTGCTGGACGCTTTAGGCGGACGCGGTCAATTGCTTGGTCGTATCGCAGCGCCTTACCAGGGGCTAATGCCAGAGTTTCCTGCCCAACCGGAACTTACCAGAGAGGAGGAGGAACGGGCTTTCTTCGCCACCTTGGTGGAGTTTCTGACGCTCATGCCTCTGCGCGGCGTCGGTACGCAATTATTCATCGATGACTTGCAGTGGGCTGACAGCGTGTCGCTGCAAGTGCTAAGGCACCTGGCGATTCGCGCTAAGGAATCATCCCTCTCGCATCTACAATTGATTGGTGCGTACCGTAGCGAGGAAGTCTCGCCCGCACATCCCCTAGCTAAAACCGTTCTGCCGCATGTCACGGCCAACCAAATCATCACGCTTGGACTCCTGTCGGCCACCGAGACTGCAGAGGTGGTGGAGCTGCTCCTGGATGAACGTAGTCAGGTGGTCGATGAGATTAAGAAATTTGTCGGACAGGTCACCGACGGCGTACCCTTTAACGTCTACCAAGTGCTCGAAACCATCGTGCAACAGACCATCTTTCACCACGGCGCAGGGGTTGACGTTGCTTTTGACTCTAAGCCGTTTGCCTATCTGCAAACGGCTGAAGGTGTCGGCGAACTGCCCAGGTCACGGTTAAGCCAGCTCAGTGCAACGGCGCGTGTCGTTGCGGCGACCGCTGCTGTGGCCGGGGTCACGATAGACCTGATCTGCCTGCGGCGACTCTATGCGCGTGCAGCAAGTAGACTGGAGGGTGGCGCCCCGTCTGCCTCTGACGGTAACGTCGACACAGCACTGCAAGGCGCCATGGAGGAGTTGGAGCAGGAGCATTTCGCACGCCGTACCTCGGATGCATTTAGCTTTGTTCATGACCGCATCCAGAAGGGTGCCTGGGAATTGGTCGACGCCAACGAGCGGCGAGAACTGCACCAGGACTACGGAGTGATCCTCGGCGCATTGGCAGCAGCTAAATCGGGCGACCCTGAGCCGCAGATGCTATTCGAAATGGCGCACCACGTCCTGCGCGGTGACGCCAAGCGCACGCCGGAGTTTGCACTCAATATCCTGGCTAAGGCTGGAGCCGCCGCCATCAACCTCTTCGCCTACCGCAGGGCGAAGGAGTATCTCGAAGTCGCTGTCACGCTGATCGCCGAACCGCCAGAAGAGTCGATGTCCGAGGCGTCTAAGGATGACTGGCAGACTAAGTACGGCGGCGTCTGGATGCAGGTTCACGAACTCTATGCCGACGCATTGGCGCTCTCCGAACATATCGAGCAAGCTATTGCCGTCTATCAAAGACTGCTGCCATGGACGGCTCAGCGCCCGCACCGCGCCGTCCTGTACGGTAAATTATCTTCGAATTTCCTCTATTTACTGCGCTATGTCGAATCCGTTGAGGCGGGAGTCAAGGGCTATCAGGAGCTAAACAAAAGGTATACTTTGTCCATTCCAGTGGCGCTGCTAGGCCTCCTCGTCGGTATACCGTGGCTACTGCTCAACGTCCTTTGGTTCCGTCTGTTTGGCCAACAGACCCGCAGCGTGGCAGGCCCCGAGGAGGAGGCCGCATTGCGTCTGCTGATGGCAGTTCAGGTGCCGGTCTTTTTTACCAAGCCGCTGTGCGCTGTGGCCAATTTCATTCTGCCCACCTGCCGTCTACTTTATTTTAAAGATTGCTCCTTTCGCGCCGTCATGCTCGCCTATTGGGGCGTCGCTACTGGCGCTTTGGGGGCGGCGACACTAAGCCGCAAGTTCTATCGTCGAGCTGACGCATATTACGACCTTCATGTCGATCCGGTGGGGCAGCTGTTCTCCATGTTCGCGCGCGCCGCAATCGTCGAATTCAATACAGGTCGCTTCGAATTGGCCAAGGAGATGATTGAAAAGAGTCTGAAGATGAGTGCCGACCTCGGCGAGTCTTTTTGGCGGGCCATTGGTTTCCAAATGATGGTCCACATCGATCAATTCGGACACGACTCCGGACAGGCGAGCAAAGCCGTCGAGGACTTGGCGGCATTCCAACAGCGCATTGGCTTCGGTGCGTCCACCTTGGCAACGTGCCTGCCGACACTGCTCGAACACGGGCGCACCGATGACGTTCGCTTTTGGCAAGACGCTGCGCTCAAGGTTCTTGACGGCACGAAAGCCAAGGGTCTGAATACGATGGACGGTATTTACACCTTGATCGGATGCGGTGAGATCCTGATGATGCAGGGCAAGAGCGAGGAGGCCATCCCTAAGCTGCGCGCAGCCTTTGCAATGACGCTACGCGGCTTCCACCGCATCGCCTACTGCCTTTATAGTCCGGTGCTTTTGGCTCAGGCTTATGTGCACAGCGGTCAAAGGTTGCGTGCTATCCCGCCGCTCGCCTTTGCCTGGTTCAATATTGCGGCCTCGGTGCGCGCGTTTATGCCGCAAACACTTTTCGCTAGTGGCGAATTCCTGCTGGCATGGGGTCTAAGACGCCTTGGTTTAGCCTTGATGCAGCGCGGGATCGAATACAGCAAGGTTAAGGGATGGCACAAGGCCACAGCTGATCTCCGGCTGCAGTACGGTGAGTATCTGTTAGCTCAGGTTCCTGAGCAGGCAGCCTTGGAATTTTCTAAGGCGCACGAGACTTTTGCTCGTTACGAGTATATGTTGTCCGCGACCAAGGCGACCCGGGCTCTGGCACGCGCCGAGGCTGCCTACTTGGCCAAATATCCGAAGTCTCCTGTAGCGACTGTGCCAAGCGGCGCAACTACCGGGCAGGGGTTAAGGCAGCAGATTGAAGTGCAGACGACGATTGATCTGTTCTTGCAACTCAGTGTCGTCACGGACTTGACCAAGCTCGTCGGCACGGCCGTTGACTCCTTGATGACGGCCACCGGGGCGGACCATGGCGTCATTTATCTGAAAGACCATGATTCTTGGAAGTTGTTGTTCGCGCGCGGCGTGGATGCGGATGAACAGTCCGGCAAGGGTGACGTGGAAGAGCAACTGGACATGGCTTTCATCCGGTCGGTCATGGCTGCACCGGCAGCGCCGGCCATCCGCCCTGCGGAGGGCACAGGTCTCAGTTCCGGTGCGGTGATCGTCGTACCGTTGGTTTACGAGGGAGAGTGCTCGGGATTTGTTTATCTGGGGCACCGCACCATCGGCGAACTGTTTGCACCTGATCGTCTCGAAGTGTTCGTGGCGTTATCGCGCCAAATCGCCATCTCCCTCGATAACTTTTATCTCATCGAGGAGGTTAAGGATCTCAACGCCACCCTCGAGCGGCACCTGACCGACGTAGAATCCGAGGTAAGCAATCGCACACGCGAGATCAAATCGATCTTCCAAGCCATCGAGCTTGGCATCATGGTCATCTTGCCGACCCAGGCCGTCCACGATGAGTACTCAAAGCATCTCGAAGTTATTTTTGCTACGGCTGCGATCGCCGGCCAGGACGCGACGGAGCTGCTGTTTGCTGGATCGAATAGTACGCCTGAAACCAGACATATGACAAAGCACGCGCTTGACTGCATCCTGGGCGAAGCAGACTTCGCCTTTGCCCTTAATTCACAGCACTTGCCCCGAGAAATCCACCGGCTAACCGCGGCGGGTGACACGCAGATCCTTGAATTGCAGTGGAGCCCCGAGGTTGACGCTGCAGGCATGATCACTAAGGTTTTGGTGGTCGTTCGCGACGCCACGAGTCATCGGCAGCTCGTCCAGGAGGCCCATCAAGGCCGACTGGATCTGGCTATGATTGGCGAACTCCTGACTAGCGAGCCGAGTGCCTTGCAGCGATTCTTTGCCTTTGCTGCCATGCAGCTTAGGCAGATGCAGGACCTTGCGACCGTGGCGACAGGCGCTGCGAAGTCTGAGGGACTTGAGCGTCTTTTTATCTTGGCGCATACCCTTAAGGGGCTTAGTCGCATGCACCGACTCTCGTCGCTAACCAACGTGGTTCATGAGGCCGAAGACCTACTGGTTCGTGTCCGCGACCTCGGCGCCCGTTGGCAACGCACGCAGCTACTGCAGCTCATCGAGTCAATGGACCGTAGCTTGCAAGCCTACGAGGTGATCAACCGGGTCACGCTTAAACGTTCGCAGAATGCTCCCCAAGGCAGAAGCCCTTCGGCGATCGGGACCGTATCGTCATGGTTTGTCGCCGTGCCTGCTATTGCCAGGGAAGTGGATAAACCGACGCCAATGCTCAACCTTGAAGTTGCGGACCTGATCATCACCGAGGAGGTTAGCGACCTGATGGCTGGTGTGCTGTCTCACATGATACACAATGCTCTCGATCACGGGATCGAAATGCCGGCGGAGCGGCTTCTCAAGGGCAAACGTGCGGTCGGCACGATCTACTTTCGTGTCTTCGAACAAGACGGCAACCTGATCCTAGAGATGACCGATGACGGTGCAGGACTGAATCTAGCGCAGATGCGCCAGAGGGCTGTGGAGCGGCACCTGCTTGACGCAAGTAGCGACCCTGGTCGTGAGGCAATCGCCGAGTTGATGTTTCTGCCGGGTTATACCAGTAAAAACACGGTCACACATCTATCGGGTCGCGGCGTCGGCATGGGCGCCGTCCGCGCCATGATCGAGGATTATGGTGGCCGCGTTCGACTGAAGTTGAGGGAGTCGGCAGGCGAGACGGTGGCCTTTGTCACCGTGATGATATTGCCTAGGTCCCGGAGCAAAACAGCCGCCGCAGCACTCCCGACAGCGAGCTGATGTTGCGCCTGGCGGTGCTATCTGCAGCCATGCTGTGGCTTTTGGTCGGCTTATTTGCCGTTGCTAAGCTTCGCTACATACGACACCGGGTCGGCGTCGGTCGCTGCAATGCCCAGCTTGGCCAGCGCGGTCACGTAGGCCGCGCTGTCGCCGCTCACCTGCCGCGAAAAGGTCGCCGCATCGACGTAGAGTTTGCGTACTGCAGTCAATGCGTCACCGGTGACCCTCGTTTTGGCGATCATCTCGTCGGTGGCTTGAACCGTTGCCTTAGAGTGGCAGCCCATACAGCCGGCACCGGCGAGGATGGGGCTGGCGGCGCCAGGAACTTGATTCAAGCGCGCCCCGTTGCCTCCGGCGATGTAAAATGCCAGCATGCCGTTGGGCAAAGTGAAGATATATTCGGTGCCGTCGGCCGTAAAAGTCGATTGGCCATTGGAGCTTCCGGTGCTTCCCCCAAGGAGAGAGCCGAGGAGGCCGCCCTGCTGCGCTGTGTTTGTCTCGCTACCACCTGATCCGAGTGGGAACGAAAAGATGTCGCGAGTGCCGGTGCGACTCCCAAACTCAAAACTCCGCCACAGATAGCCAGTGGCCCGGTTGTGGCGTTCGATCACGCGATCATTGGTCGAAATGTTGGATTTGCTTAGCCCCGCGCGTATCACCTGGCCATTGGCAACATCCGCCTTTAGATCCATTTTCAGCATGGATTCTAGGGCGGTGACGTCTGCAGGGGCCTGCCACAGGGTATAATATAGGGGCGGGGTGCTGGCGCTGGCGACGAACCAGTCGGCGCGAATGAGCGGCTTTGTCGAGCCGGTGGCTTGCTGCAGGGCGCCAAGTCCTGGGGTGGTGGCGACCGGAGATGGATGGGCGGCCACGAGGGTTTCCCACATTTGCACGGACCAGCCATAGTCTGCGAGGTTGATTTTTAACAGCAGTGAGCCTGCATCCACCACCACTGGTGCGACGAGAGCTGGTGCCCAGGAAAGGCTATTGAAGAGTTTGGCGGTGCCTTTGCGCACGGCGACTAGCTGGTCTGCTGGTGCGCCAGCGCTTTGTAGGTGCGCCAGGCTCAAGTAGCGGACATTTGCCGCCTTGACGTCGCGAGCAGCATCTTTGCTCGCGACGGTGAAGGCCATATCCTCGGACGTCACCGTAGGCGCGTCACCAGCTGTGGTTCCAGGACCTAGAGCAGCTGGCGTTGTGGACACACTCGACTCTGGCTGCAAGGGTTGTGGCGTTGCGGAACCGCCGCAGCCTGAGAGGGCTGCGGCGACTAGCAGGCTTAGGGGGAGGATTTTTAGGCATACCTGCCGCATCATCGGGCTCCCGGGTCCGTAACCTGGTTTAGAATTAAGGCATGAAACCGCAGACAGCGCCGACAGCCGTGGCTTCGGTGAGGCACAGAGCGAAGGCGACCGGATTGACCGACGTCGACAGTTGAGCATAGGTTTGCTTGGCGCTCGCATCCGTATAGGTAATCATGTAGTAAGCGCCGCCCTGGGCTTTCGCTTGGCGATACCATGGGCAGGTGGACAGGTCGAGGTTGCCGACGACGACCGAGGCGATATTTTTAGCGCTACCGCTGTTTGCCCAGGATCCCGACGAGGTGTTGGTCAACTGGCTAGCCAACGGTTTAGCGATTTTGTCAGGTAGCGCACAACCAATAGGTGTGTCGCTCGTCGCCTTCCCGGCGGCCGTTAATTGAGTGGCATCGAAGGCGGACCCACCAGCCGCTGCTGGCGCGGGAGCGGCTGTCGTGTTTGTCTTGTCGCTGTTGCTCGTTGCCGCTGGCTGCGGCGTGCTTTCAGCTTTGCTGCTGCTGCCACTGTTATCTGCCGAACCGCTACAGCCAACTGTGAACATGGTTGCTACGGTCAAAAGCGATGAAGTGACCAAAGACTTGAAAACCATAGTTTGTACCTCAATGTAGTTTTTCGCACCGGGTGATTCGTATGGTCTACAATGCAAGCGGTGTACCTAAGCGTTAGTCAGCTGTTATGATTCAGGACGGTGGAGGATTTGGTCGAAGTTTGTACTGTCTTGGCGTATATAGCTTTGTCGTATTTATGATTAAATTAAGTATGTTATCTTATCTCATGCTGTCATAGGAGGGCATAAGTCGGACTGTATAAGGATTGTGATGGTATATATCGGATAAAAATCAATTGTTTATGGATTTAAAGAAGGAAAAGTGAAGTGCCTACGTCTAGCGTTTGGGCAGCTGAAAGCGTGGTTCAGCAATGCATCTAGTGCCAGAAACCCTGCACTTTGCTTCACGGGATGCGATGGGCGAACGGCTTTTTCGCAAGTTGGAGGATTTCGCGTTTAGCTACGGCCGCAGCTATGACTCCTACATGGTCATAGAGGTAGGTTACGAATATTTCTGGAGCGTTGGCGAAGGCGGAGTCGTCGCTTTCAGTCGTCGCGGGCAAACCCTTTTTGTCATTGGCGGACTCCTAGCTGCGGCGGCAGCCAAAGATCAGCTGCTGCAGGACCTGGTCGCCTTCTCTCAGCTGAATGGCCTGACCCTTGCCGTGTTCAATCTAGCTGACGACGACCTACCTCGGTTTCGCCACATTGGCTGGAAGATCAATAAATTCGGCGAGGATGCCATCGTGCAGGTGAGCGCGGCGCCTTGGCAGGGTCCTCGCTATGCCTGGGTGCGACGGCAGGAAAGCTATATCCAACGCCAGGGTGTGACCTTTGCTGAGATCCACCATAAAGCCATGAGCTCTGAGGCTCGGCTGGCATTGATGACCGAGCTCAGTGCGCTAAACTCCGCCTGCTTAGCGAAGCAACCGCAGCGGCAGAAGAAGCTGACCTTCGAGGGCTGGTTTGATCCGACCCAGCTGCATCGAAAGCGCCTCTTCATCGCCCGAGCCGCGGATGGCTTAGGCCCCGTAGAGGGCTTCCTCTTATGTAATCCATGTCATAACGGACGGGAATGGGCCATCGAACTGTATCGCCAACGTCCGGGGGCACCACGTGGCGTCGTACCGTTTATGATCATGAAGGCACTCAGGTGGTTTCAAGCCGAGGGCCTTTCGCGCATCTCTTTATGCTTGGTCCCAGCGGTCCATACCGACTCGGCCATTCCGGGCGACAGCCGCTTGGTGCGTTGGCTGTTGGTCGCTTGGACCCGTTACGGCAATTTTCTGTTTAATGTCCGCGGCCTTTATCACTTCAAAAGTCGCTTTCGCCCCGACTTTCAGCCAAGCTACGTCGCTATTTATCCCCGCGTCACATGGCGGACGATCGTCGACTTTCTTGCGGCCTCGGGGATTCTATAGGCTCTGTAGAGGGCCTCACCAGCCCGGAGGCGATAGCGGCCACCACTTCTTTTGGTAGCAGTCGTAGGTCTGTTTCTGGCTGGCACCTCCACCATCAGCTCCGGGTATGGCGAAGAAGCTACCGCTGAAGTAGCCGCTAGTGAGGAGACCAGAGAACTGCAGGCCCGCGTAGGACGCTGTGGGTGCGCTGCTGCCGGCGCGTTTAAGGGCCATCTGCTGGCGGAAGCTGTAGCTAATCTTGTAGCGCTTATAGCCGGGACCGCCCGAGGAACCATCTGGCTCCCAGGTTTCGGGAGGTGTGTTTTTGGGATCGTTGAAAAACTTGGCGTCTTTATCAAAATAAAAGGTGTCGTGCTCCAGCGCTAAATAGACCTCCTGCTGGCCGTTTGGGAAATCGACCGGCTTGGTCGGCGGCTTGGGGCGGGTGTCGGCATCCGTGCGCGTCGAGACCACGCACGACCATTGAAAGGTCACCGTGTCGGGTAGATGGGCCATTTGCACGTCGCCGGCATCCTGGACATTCGATGCATCCCCACCCTGATGCGCTTTGCAGGCGGACATGATGCTGGCTGCGGCGAGAACAAAGAGGCATGCCGACTTGATGACCATCAGGAGTCTCCGCGCTTTGGGGAGGTTTGTCGATGGTCTTATTCTACCACTGGTCGACGAAATGGCGAACATCGGGCCTTGAAGCAAGAACTTCGCGGCGCATGGTCACGTTTTCACTCAACTATGATATTTTAGTGAGCATAGGCAACCGATCAGGACGGTCCGTACAGATTTGCATCTACCGACGTAGGATGAACACCATGAATCGCTATGCTCTGTCGCTTATCACGGTGCTTTTGCTCGTGTCACTCAACGGCTGCAAGCATGCCAGTAGCGAGGTCTCAAGCGAAATTCCGGGATCTTATAGCGACACGGCGGCCCTTGGCCAAGCCTATGACTCAACCAAGAGCAAGCTCTATAACGTTTTCTGCGTGAAGGGTACGGAGCTCGATGGAAGGGGCAATAGTAGCAGCGAGCTGAGCATCACGTCGGATATGGATTACAAGAGCATCATCAAGAAGCTAGATGGCGACCTGACTGGAAGCGCGACCTTTCCCGGGGTTTCTGCTGGCACCACCGGAAAATTCGCCCTCGACTCCCAGTATGATGAACGTTCGGAAACCCACAACATTATCTGGGTCGGTGTGAACCGCAAATCAGTCTTTAAGCCAAGGTCCCTCGAGGTGACGGAACAGGGCATGCAGTTTATGTCTGGATATAAGGCACTCTTGCAGGATAAGTGCGGGGATGAGTTCATCAGTGAGATCCAGTGGGGCGCGAGTTTATTCGCCACACTCAAAGTTCAATACCTCAATTCCTCAGATAAATTCGAAATCGGCGGAAGCCTGAATGTCGGGGTAAAGGCAGATGTTGTGAAACTCGACGCATCGGCAGGCATCACCAACAAAAAGGTTGCCAAGCGCACCAAGGTTTCCATCATCGCGAAGCAGTTCGGCGGCGATGCCACGGGCCTGCTCGCTATCATTCCACTGGACATCATTAGCTGCTCCTTTGAAAACATGCAACCTTGTGTCGATGCGTTCAACGCCATCGTAAAATACGCGACCAATACTCTGGCCCCGGCGCTCACCGGTCAGCCGGCCAAGGTTATCGTGAGTGATTCTAGTGGTAATGTCACTGGCACGTCGGACACCACAACGACCGGCGGCACTGCTCCCGTTCCTGGCGGCTCGGTGACTGATTCGACGACCGTTACCTCGGGTGGTTCAAGCAGTTCATCCACGACGTCCACAGCAGCTGACCCAGGCGCTGACTCATCTGCTGGCCTGAACCTTGTCACCGACACAGCGCAGAACCAATGGAATGTCGTCAAATATAAAACCGCCCGTTACGATGAATCTGGATTTGAGATGCTCAAGCCGCTGAATGGGTGGTCGACCGTTGATGCCCTCACCCGGCAGCGCCGGCAGGACCTTCAGGATCGCTTTCTTGCAGAAACCGATATGAATAACCGTGCTTCCTTTCTTATCAGCAGTGCAAGCGGGTATCTGTCACAAGCCAAGATCGTCGCGATCAAAGATATCCAAAAAAAGACGCAGGGGAATCTCAACGTCCTGTCTGATTCTCAGACAACGTGTCTGAATGAACCGGCCCACTGCGGTGATTTGGCGGTGACGACGCTAGCGGCGCTCGCCCCGATCGATAAATCACTCCTTGATATCGAGATCGATCAGAAGCGCACGGTTGGCATCTTTAATTACTACAATATCGTTGGTGGCTTGGTGTACGGCGGCCGGTTCGATGATACCAAGGTCGGCGGTAACGCACCGGTGGTGGCGAAATTGCGGTTTTCCACCACCGCTTCGGTCACTAATCCGGGCGCCAATGCGAGCTCCACCGAGGCCCATCTGACTGGTGTCACGGTGTTCTACAAGGGCGGCCAGACTGCGGTTCACGGCAATATGGCGGCTGGTCAGAGCCAGGAGTTGGACCTGTCCAACGATAGCATCGCTCAATTTAAAATCTATTTTACGAATAACACCGGCAGTAAGGTGACGCCTCGCGTCACGGGCCTCTCGATGATCACTACGGCGGGAAAAACCGTTACGGTTGGAACGACTGACTCTAACTTTGCGACCGTCGTGGTCCCAGAAAAAGAGGTGTTCGTCGGGTTTGCCGGGAGTAGTGGAGCCGAGGTTGATAGCATTGGTGTGATCACTAGATCTCTATAATTAAGATGCGGCGATGGTCGATGGCACACCTTTGTAACTTCCGCCGTGGCATACTCTTAGCTTGCAGCGTCCGGGTGCTCCGCGCTCTCGGCGCGCTGTGGGTTACTTGGCTCGTGTGCAGTTGTAAGATCAGCGGTTCTTCGAGTACGAAGAGTGATCTGATTAGCGGTTCCTTCAGCGACAGCGCAGTCCTTGGTCAAGGCTATGACTCGTCTCGCAAGAAGATCCTCAATAATAAATGCGTGACCGGAACCGGCGATCCGGTCATTCAGGGCAACACCTCCGGGGAGCTCAACTACCAGCAGGATATGACCTATGATAGCATCGTCAAAAAGATTGATTCTGACTGGGATAGTGGCGCCAACCTCGTCCTCCTCCAGGCCAGCAATACGGCCCAATTAGCTATCGATTCGTCTAGCAGTGATCGTTCCGAAACCCATATGATCTATTGGATCGGGGCGAATCGCAAAAAGATTTTCCCCCACGGGACCATGGTCTTGACGCCGCAGGGTCAGACTTTTGTCGCGACGAACAAGGATCGGCTGCAGGGTCTTTGCGGTGATAGCTTCGTCTCGGAAATCGCCTACGGTGCCAGTCTTTTTGCGACGATGAAGATTGAGTATATGAATGTGTCGGACAAATTTTTGGCCGGTGGCTCGTTCACTATGGATGTTGCCGCGGGGGTCTTCAAAAGCAGCGGCAACCTAGAAAAGCTCGATCAAAAGCTTAAAAAGCGAAGTAAGGTCAGCGTCATCGTCCGGCAAATCGGCGGCAATCCGACGGCGCTCATGCGTGTTCTACCAGCCAATGCCATTGCTTGTTCGCTCGACGACGTGCAGCCATGTATCGACACGCTCAATGCGGTGATCGGCTATATGCGAGGGGATTTTAAAAATAATCTCGATACTGCCGGACCTGGCAGCTGGAACGCCATGCAGTTAGCGGTCTCTCGCTACGATAATTCTGGGCTAGAGATTTTGACGCCACCCAAGGGCTTTCTCGTCGTGGATGACGCAACACGGGCTGGACGGAAGAACTTGGAGGCGCGGTATGTGGCCGAATCCACCAACGCGGCCCTAGCGCAAGCGATTGTGCAAAATGGCGCTGTTTATCCCTACCTCTCCGACGACTACCTGCGGCGGATTAAGAACATTTACAAAGAGGCCTCGGGCAATGCGGACATGCTGGCCAATGTGCAAGTTGCGTGCTACGAAGACGTCGCAAATTGCGCCAAGATGGCCGATGACACCCTTGGGCGTATGCCCGTCTATGACGCCAGTCTACTTTCCGTTGACTTGGCACAGAAGCAAACGGTCGGTAACCTGAATTACTATGCCATCGTCGGCGGCTACAAATTTGGCGGGAAATATGACGACACGAATGCCGCAGCTGGGACCTCGGTGGTGCGCATCGATCTCGCCGCCGCCAACATCGTCGGCGGTTCGACCCTCAACAATCCAACCGATACGCGCCTCAGCGGCATTCGCATGACCTATGCCAACCGTAAGCAGGTGACCCATGGCGTGCTTAACCCAAAGACGACTTTGAGCCTCGATTTACGTAATGATACCGTTGCCAGTTTGACGACTTGTTTCGATGCTGGTTCGGATATATTGACGCCGCGGGTCACTGGACTTTCCTTTCTGACTAGCGGTGGCAAGAATCTGACTTTGGGCAATCTCCTAGACAGCAAGTGCTCCCCCCCAGTGGTGTTTCCGGCTGGGGAGACGTTCATCGGAGTCGCTGGCTCTTCCGGTGCCGAAGTGGACAGCCTTGGTGCGATCACCCAAAAGACGGGGGGATTATAGCGTGAATCAGCCTCTCGTCCGCAAGGTGTTGGCCTTGGTCGTTTGCGCATGGGGCATGCCGGCGCAAGCGCAGACCTACGGCCTCGGGCAAGGGGTGGATAGCCGCTCGGCAATCGGTGTGAATCTGTGCGTGACCGGCGATCCGCAGGTGGTTTCATCCTCTTTTCAGGAGGTCAGGACTGACTTTGCCGGTGACCAAAGCTTCAATCTGAAGCAACTCAAGGGTCGCCTAGCCACCGGCGTTGACGCCAAGATCTTCGGGGCCAGCGGCAACGTGGACATGTTGTCGTCGGTTCAAGACACCAGCAAGTCCATCACGATCCTAATGACCGAAAATCTCCTTGCAAAGCTGATCTTCCTGACCAACGTCAAGGTGATTCCAGGTCAAGAACGCGGCCAATGTGGCGATCACTTTGTCCGTGCTAGGAGGCTCGGTGGTAGGATGTACATTGCGTACACCTTTCATTTCGCCAACGAACAGCAGCGCAAGCATTTTAGTGCGACAGCTTCCATTTCGCTGTTTTTCGGACTGTTAAAAAAGACCTACACCAAGTCTAAGGTCGATGACAAGGACCTAAACAATATCAAGGTTGAACTGCGGGCATGGCAGTTCGGCGGCGATCCTGAGGCCCTTAAAAAGCTCATCGAACCGATGCAGCCTAATATCTGCACCTTTGCTGACCCAGATAAATGCAGCGCCAATATGCAGGCCCTGAATCATTATGCGCAACATGACTTCATGGACCAAATCGATGCGGCGATTCGCGATCAGAATTGGGACGCCCTTGATGGACAGGGCGCTGACCTGTCTGACTATGGAGATCTGGGGCTCGTGTCGACGCCAGTCGATCAAGGTATCATAGGGCGCATGGTGATCAAGCGAGATGAGATCCTCAGTCAGATCCGGAGCATCAAGGCGGGTCTCGACGCTGATGCGATAGCTAGCAGCCGAGCTGCGATTTATTCGACAGACCTCATGGCCTTGGAGCAGAAGCTACAGGATTGCTCCACTTACTATCATTCCGCCAAATGCCTCGAATAGTCTTTAGCTTTTGGCTCCTAGCCGGCAAACAAATCAATGCATTGTAGACTCCTGCATTAGCCGCCGATCACGCATTGCGTGGTATAGGTCTTGTCCGTCTTGGCGCACTTTTTATCACCGCATTGGAAGGCGTCGCCGTACCCTTTGCGAGGACCGTTATCGCCATCGGGACAGGTGTTGACGGCTCCTGAGGCGTCAGAGCTAGGTGGGGAGGAAGGAGCTATCACCGGGCTGGTCGGGACTTGCTGGCCGGTACTGGTGGAATCGGCGGCCAGGGAAAACACCGTGGCATCATCCGCGTCGCGGATCATTCCGGCGGCGGCAATGATCGTCGGCAGCGTGTCATTGTAGTACTTCATGAGGTCGGCGTTGTTGGTGAACATCACCTCTTTGAGGTGCTTGGCGGTTTCGTCGATGGCCGTTGCGATCGCTGGTTCGACCTTATCCGCGGCGGCATTACACGAGGTGCCTCCGGAGCAACAAAACGAGCCGTTCTTCTGCACGTAGTCGCTTAGGTCAGCAAAGGTCTTAGTCGCGCGCATGCCATCTAGAAAGCGCGGCAAACGAGCAGAGGCGAGCTCGCTCACCTCGGAGTCGTCTGCCATGTCCGTATTGAACGGTTTACCTTGGTTGGACAAGGCGCAGAAGACAAAGGTCATGCCGCGCGATGAATAGCTCTTTTCGATTTTTTTCCCGCCGTCCTTCCAGAACGATTTGGCGGCAGCGGCGACATCGACGTTCGAGATCTCCTCAAATTCCTTGCGGGCATGGTCTGCCTTGTCGGATAGGTTGCGGGCATAACCCCGCACTTTCATGGCGTCGCCAGGGCTCTTAGTGGCGGCCGCCTCCAGGGCTACCTCGCGCACTTGGTGCTGATAAGCCTGCAGTCCATAGCCGGTAACGATGACGAAATCGTTGACCTGGTAGACGCGCCCGGTGGATTGATCATAGGTGGACCACCACTTGTTGACGGCATTGATCATGTCGTCTAACTTATTCATCGTGTACTGGGTGAAGCGGTCCTGATCGGGTTGGAATTCAGTGAGCTTGGTCCCGATGTCGTTTTCAAGCGCGAAGGCGTCCTTGTGATTCTGCTCATCAAAGCCCTCAGCAATCGCCTTTTTCATCTGCTGCATTTGCTGGTCACTAAATGACGCTGCGCTGCCGCACAAGCCAGAGGCCGATGCTTTACCAGTGGATTTCAGCGAGCCAGTCGCTGCCTTAGCTGCCCCTTTGCCCAGAGAGTGTCCAAGCAGCGAAAAGCCGGGCAACGGGATGGCGTCAATAAAACCGCCGAGCCAGCTGCCAATGCAAGCTACGTTCTCGACGCTGGATCCCTTGGGTTGACTAGACAGCTTGCATGAACTCGCCAACAGGGCTACCGCCGCGACCAGCGTCGGACCGGTGATGTGCTTCATCGTAGAATTCGTCATCAGGAATTCCTTTCAGTTGAAGAGGCCATTTGGTCGGGTCGACATCCCAGATAGGTGTCAGCTGCCGACCGTGCATTCCGTTGCGTAGCTCTTGTCGGTCTTAGCGCACTGCTTATCGCCGCACCTATAGATATCGCCGAAGCCCTTGCCTGCGCCGTTATCACCGTCCGGGCAGTTGCCGCTGCTGTTGCTGCTTGGAGCTGGATCCGTGGCGGGGGCCGGGCTAGGACTGTGTTCGTCGGTGTGACTGCTGTCGGTGGCTGCACCGGCCAGGGAGAACACCGTCGCATCGTCCGCTTTGCTGATACCGCTGCCGGCGGCAATGATGCTTGGTAAGGTCTCATTAAAATACTTCATCGTTGCATCATTGTTGGTGAACATCACCTGTTTGACCTGCTTAGTCACCTCGGCGATTGCGGTCTGCATTGCGGGTTCGACTTTGTTTTCGTCTTGGTTGCAAGTCCTACCGCCCTCGCAGCAAAATGAGCCGTTCTTTTGTACATAGTCGCTTAGATCGGTCAGGGTCTTAGTTTGGCGCATGCCGTCGAGAAAGCGCTGAAGTCGAACAGACGCGATCTCGTGACCAGCAGCGAAAAAGGGTTTGCCTTGTTTGGATAGAGTACAGAAATTTTGGGTCAATGCAGTCGCGTCATAGTTCTTCTCAATTTTGGTACCATCGTCTTTCCAGAACGATTTAGCGAGAGCGACAACGTCTTGGTTCGAGATCTCATCGAGCTCCTTACGGGCATGATCGGCCTTGTCCGAAAGCACACCTGCATATTGGCGGACCTTCTCGGCGTCGCCAGCACTCTTGGTAGCAGCCGCTTCAAGCGCCACTTCGCGGACTTGATGTTGGTAGGCTTTGAGGGCATAGCCGGTGACGATGATGAAATCTTGGACGTTGTAGATGCGGGTACCACTTTGGTCATATTTGGACCACCAGGTGTTGACGGAACTGACGATATCATCCAGCTTGCCCATGGTGTACTGGGTGAAGCGGTCCTGATCCGGAACAAACTCGTTAAGTTTGGTGTCGATATTGTTCATCAGCGCGACGGCGTCCTTGTGGTTCTGCTCGTCAAAACCCTGCGCGATGGCCAGTTTCATCTGCTTCATTTGCGCATCGGAAAAGCTGGCGGCGGTGCCGCACAAGGTCTTGGCTTGGCCGACGCTAGTCGACTTGAGGGTTCCTGCGGCCCCTTGGGCCGCTGCTTTACCCACACCACCGAAAACGTTGCCCAGTACAGAAAAGCCCGGCAAGGGAATTGCTTCGATAAACGACGCGAGCCATTGACCCGCACATTCAAGGTTCTGTGCGGAGGCTATACTCGAGTGCTCTTGGTTGGGAGACCACTTGCAGGAGGTCAGAGGTATGACCAGGGAGATGACCAGTGGGATAGAGACCGTTTGGCTCCAAGTCCTGATTTCGTTCCAGACACGAGACGTCATTTGTGCTTGCGGTGCACGCGTCATGAAGCATCCTTTCTCTAGGTAGATTCGCCGATTACACTTTATCAGAGGTATCGACATGCGACTGAATGTGGGGTCTTATCGGCATTTTTGGGAAAAACTTTAGAACAATCCGGAAGTCGGCAGTTACCTTGGCTTATCTTTTGAATCGAGCGTCCATAAGGGCGAAATTTAGGCCTTACCCGTCGGCATGTAGATTATAGCATGAGTGTTTCACTAGCCGTTTACAGATGTTGTCGGCGATGTATGTTTACCTGCGGCCGGCGTCTAGGAGATCTGCCACGGCGGGACCATCAAGTCGAGCCTGGGTTGGTTGACGAACTTATCGGCATTTAGTTAGCGGGTATGGCGGCAAACGTTGTCACAACACCAGTCGCTAGATCCGTCAGCTCCACACGCGGGACGTTGACCTTCGTGGTGTTGGCGACTGCCGTGAGGTACCAGACCAACTGCTTGGTCCGCCCAGTGGCGGTCTCCGTGAGAGTCACCGTCCGTTTGGTCACGGGAGCAGTTTGACCGGCGAGGGTGACGTTGGTGGTTGTTGCCACAGCCGCGCACTGATAGCCGAGACCGAGGGCCGTGCCATTGACATCGGTGGCAGTTACGCCGTAGGTGCTATTGGTGTTGGTGCCGTTGACGAGGATCTTGCGCCATAATACGGCGTTGGTGTCGACGATATCCCAAGACGTCGCGTCCGCATCTTTTTGCACGATGAATTTCGTGGTGGCTCCGGAGCCGATTGAGACGCTGTAGGTGGTCGTCATGTTGGAGACATCCTTTGCGAGCGGCGAGGCGCAGCTGGCAAAAGCCACATCGAGCTCGCCAAAGTCGGCAGGTAGGGGTACGGCTCCTACTGTTGAGGATGCTCCAGTGGGCGCCATCTTGCCTTCGCCTGCACCAGCGGCTGCGGTGGTTGGGGCGCTACTGTCCGGAGCGCCGGGCGCACTCGCATTGGTAGTCGTCGTGTCACGCCCCGAGGCGGGTGAGGTGCCTGGGTCCTGGTCGTGCGGCTTGAGGCCATTGCCGACTTCGGTGCCCGAGCTGCAGGCAGACAGAGAGCCTAGCATAACAACGAGCGCTGCGGTCGCCAGGGCGCGGCGGCAGCCGAAGGCAGGAAACGTG
>JAPLFX010000256.1 GCA_026390445.1 Pseudomonadota bacterium | reverse complement strand
CCGCCGGCAGCAGTCGAGTTCATGACGATCATGAGGGGCATGGGCGCGCCGCCATAGTAGGACATCACCAGGGCAACGTCGTCGGTGGCAGGAGCCGTCGCGGAAGCTGCTTTGGCATTGATCGGAAACTGGTAGAAGCTCCAATCACCCGAACCATCCGCGGCCGAATTCGTCACCAGGTTGTATCGAAAGGTACTGGCGTCAAAAAATGCGATCCAAGGCATGTTGTTTTGGTCAAAGATCAGCGACGGAAACTTTGGACTCGAGGTGTTCGGCACAGTCCAGACCTGCCAAGGAGTCGCGGCCGTCAGGCCGTTGCGGAAGGCAAATTTCAATACCGCGCCGGCAGCCGCACCGATGGATGAATCGATATAAGCAACGCCGGGTTTACCGGCACTGGTCGAGGCCATCGAGGTGTTGCGCGTCTGACCGGTCGCTGTCGTCAGACCGATGTCACCGTAGACGTCGGGAATGGATTGATAAAAGTTTGCCGAACTCGAGGCGACGCTGATGTCTTGCACGACGCCGACGTTGAGGTTGAAGGGAGCTGCGTTGGCACCGTAAGACGCGTAGATCTGTCCCAAGGTGTTGTTGATATCAGCACCCCCAGCGCCTGCACCTGCAGCTGGCAGCGTGACCGTGTCCACCGTGCCGATGGTGTTCCAAGTGGAGGTGGTCAAAGTACTGGTCAAACTGTTGTAATATCCGACACTGGTCGTACCCAGGTTCGCGATGACATGGTAGATGCCGCTGGCCGAGCGCAGCAGCCGTAACCACGACGTCCCGCTGGTGGCTGCGCCAAAGGTGTTGCCGGCGGTAAAGGTGTAGGGACCAGCGACGTTGCAGGCCTGGTCCATCTGAAAGACTTGAAGCAAAGTGTTGGCGGCATTGCGCGTCAAGATTTTCGGGACATCGCCGGTCGTCGTCGAGTCGATGAGGATCTTCGACACCAACGAGGAGTTGGCGGCGATCGTTGCGGGAGTACCCCAGCCAGCGCTAGTCTTGCAGGTGGCGATCGAGCCTAGGCAGGATGCATAACGGGTGTTGGTCGTGCTCGGGTAGACGACCGCAGGATAGTAGGTGGTGGAGTTGTGCTTGCACCAACCGATGCCGACTTCGTTGGTGGCGGCGACGACGTTGTTTGCTTCAATGGTATCGGAGCCGGCCGTCATGGGGACGTAGGAGGCCAGGTTGTTGCAGCTCGACGTGCAGTAGATAAAGCGGGCTCGCCCTGCAGTCGTGGTGTTGGTCAGGTAGGCAAGGCCGACTTGATCGAGGGGGTTGACGGACACTTCCAAGGCGCGGTTGGCGGCGCCCGCGACCGTGTCGATCACCGCGGCGCTCCACGTCCCACTTGTGCCAAAGGCGGCGCTACGAATCGCACCTTTGACCTGAGTCGAGCCGGTGGTCCAAAACACCAAAGGCGTGCCGTCGCTGAGAAATGCTAGGCGCACCCACGTCGCGGATCCAGCCGCCACCAAGCGGTCGCCGGCGACGCTTTCTTGCGTGTACTTCGAACCATTCCAATAGCTGATCTTGATCGACTGGGTACCGCCTGTGGCCGATCCATCATAGTAGGCCGTGGCGAAATTAGAGGTGTTCGGGATCATTTTTAAGTCGGACCACAACCCACGCTGATTGGTCGCCGTATTGCTCTTGGTGCCGCGATCGAGCGTCACGGTCGTAGGCGACGCGCAGGAGGCGGCCCCCGCCTTGGTCGTCATCTGCGCGCCGGTCAACCAATTACTCGTGGCGCTGCCGTTGACGCTGCGAACGCGAAAGGTGTAGTTCGTCAGACTCGAAAGGCCGGTACTGGTAAACTGGACAGTGTTTGCGGCAAACGGTGACCCGGAGACGTCGGCAAAGCTGGTGCAACTGCTACCTGTACACCGCTGCACTTGATAGGCCGTCTCGCTGCTGGAATTATCCGTCCACTTGACCACCGTGGAGCTACTGGTCGTGGTCGTATAGGTCATTGCGGTCGGCGCCGCTGGCCCGCTGACCAGCGCCGAACTGGTGAGCCAACCGCTGCCACCGCTACCAGCCACGGCGCGAACGCGGTAAGTGTAGCTGGTATCTGGCGACAAATCCGTGGCTGTGTAGGAGCTTGCCGTAGCAGCCAACGGGGATCCCGAGGCCGCCGCGAAATTACTGCAAGCAGCGCCAGAGCAGCGTTGCAGCTCGTTAAACAACGGCGCCGAGGAATTATTCGTCCAACTAAACGCCACCGCCGAATCAGTGATCGATTGCAGGCTAAAACCGGTCGGAGTACTGACCGGGGACATCGTGGTAATGCCAGCGTCAGTCGACCAATCGGTGGTGTTCGTCTTGGTCGTGCCGCGGATACGAAAGCGGTAGACCGTCGAGGCGCTAAGACCACCTTCCGCTTGACTGGTCGCTGGAGCGCCGATGGGGGAATCAAGCACGTCCTTGAAATTGGTGCAACCGGACCCTTGGCACGCCTGGATCTGGTAGCCTGTGTAGGTCGCACTACCTGCCTTCCATGACAACGACGTCACGCCGTCAGATACGTTGCTGACGGCAAAATTCGACAGGCCCGGAACCAGGGTCAAATTGTCCGTCGAGGTCAGCCATGTGCTGGCACCGTTGTTATTGGCGGTGCGCACTTGGACTTGGTACGACGTGTTCGGAGTGAGGCCAGAGAGAGTGAAGCTGGTGGTGTCCGGACGCAAAGGCGACCCCGTCACCTCAGAAAAATTAGTGCAGCCAACCCCTGCGCACGAATAGACCTCGTAAAAAATCTCATCCTTCGCATTGTCCGTCCAGCTAAGGGTCATCGACGTGTCGGTGATTGCACTGATCGTCAGCCCGGTTGCTGCAAGGGGGGCTTTTTGTGCAAGGCTGCCACGGCCGCCAACGCCACCGCTCACGCTGCCACCAGCGTCTTCTCCATCGCTGGAGCCACCGCTTTTCTTACTGCAGGCCGAAAGCGTAAGGACGACGCTTAGCGCTAAAGTGCTCGTGTTAAGAAAAACCATAGAAGCCTCCGAACAAGACAAGATGACATATCTCTGCAATCTTAAATGCCATCGGGAAGCATCGTCCGAGACTTTAGCAACCCTATTTTAATTTAATGATTACAGATATATAACTTTAAATAGAGCGGCGAGTGGCGACCACCCGTCGGCCGATCAGACGCGACATGGCAGCCATTTGCTCGCTCATGCCCTGCGGCAAGCCCGGTCGGCTGGGACCCCAGTTAGGTTTTAGCGGCTTAAGGGTGGATGCAACTCGGTCGGCTTGGCACCGTACTGCATCGCTTCTTCCTTGATCGGAACGCCGTCGGGAAGCGACAGCCACTGCTCACTATTCATCTCCAGAACCTTCAC
>JAPLFX010000051.1 GCA_026390445.1 Pseudomonadota bacterium | reverse complement strand
GAGAGGTTCGGAGCCACCGTTGCCGGGTGTTGCATGACAACCTTTTACTGGGCGAAGGATGCAGCCCATTGCACGCTGCTATTGCGGTTTTCCACGTCCACGATCACTGGGTAGCCCTTGCGAATGGTCTGGTTCTTTTGAACGATCGACACCATCGCATAGCTGCCGCGGCGCTTGGTGATCCGGCCAGACGCAATCACACGCGCCTTTTCGTTCATCACCTTGACGCGGTCGCCAATGATGCCATCTTCGACTTTGACCACACACTTTTCACCACTTGCCGAGCAATTATAGACACTAGCGGCATCCGCAGAGGCGGACAACAGAAAAGCACCCAAGCTCAACAACAGCCTTTTGCGAACGACGCTCGCCGTCCATCCATGCATCCACATCATCGGCCACGACCTTTCTACGTCCACTCAGTTCAGGAGCAGCAACTACAGGAACAACGCTTTAACGCTGCAGCGGCACGCTGCATTAAAAGTCCTATAAGCAAGATGCGTACCGTTCTGGCAATCAAGGCTTTTAATGACTTAGCCAAAGCCGGGCCGCCTAGAAAAAGTCGCTATGGCTAATCACTGGTCACTCCTTGCCCAAAGCTTCGGCCGTAAATGTATGGCTGGAGTCACGGCCAACAGACTGGTAGGTTATCTGCCTCATGGAGCAAGCATCGCTACAAGGAGCGCAACCGTGGCCGACACTGACCTAAAAACCCCTCTATATCAGGTGCATAAAGCGCATGGCGCGAAAATGGTCCCGTTTGGCGGTTGGCTCATGCCAGTCAGCTACAGCTCCGTGCTGCAAGAGCACCAGACGGTGCGGACCGCGTGCGGATTGTTCGACGTCAGCCACATGGGCGAATTGCAAGTCAAAGGTCCAGCGGCGACGGCCTTCCTCCAGCGCGTCTCCGTCAATGACGTGACCCGCCTGGGCGACGGGGAGGGTCAATACACGGCGATTCTCCACCCCGACGGCGGCATGATCGACGACCTCATTATTTACCGGATCCAGGCGGATCATTACTTTGTCTGTGTCAATGCCTCAAATACCGACAAAGACTTCCAATGGCTGTTGCAGCAAGCCAGCGCCATGGCCGGGGTCAAGGTCACCAATGAATCGACGCAGTGGTGCCAGCTGGCCGTTCAGGGCCCGAAAAGTACGTTGGCGGTAGAAGCGCTGCTAAGTCCCGTCACCAAGGCGCAGCTGAGCAGCCTTAACTACATGCAGATCATGCCCGTGAAACTATTTGGGGCCGACGGCCTCATCGCCCGTACTGGCTACACTGGCGAGCACGGATACGAGCTATACGTACCCAACGCCATCGCCGAGCGAACCTGGCATGGGTTGATGGAAACCCAATCGCAAACAGGGATTCAACCGATCGGTCTTGGCGCCCGCGACACCCTGCGTCTGGAAGCCTGCTACCTGCTTTACGGCAACGATATGAACGATGGTGTATCGCCCCTAGAGGCTGGAATCAGCTGGGCCGTCCGCTTGGAAAAAGGCGACTTTGTCGGTCGCGAGGCACTCGTCGCCCAAAAGGCCGCCGGACTAAATAGGTCTCAGTTTGCGTTGCGCATGAACGAGGACGGTATCCCACGCCACGGCATGGAGGTTTTCAAAGACGGCGAACTCGTTGGAGTCATCAACAGCGGCAGCGTCCTGCCGACGCTTGGTGGAGCTGGCGGCCTGGCGCTGCTTAACCCCAAGAAGGTCGTCGTCGGCGACGTCGTCGAGGTCGATGTGCGCGGCAAAAGAAAACTTGCCCGCC
Source organism: Pseudomonadota bacterium (assembly GCA_026390445.1). Classification (GTDB taxonomy): domain Bacteria; phylum Bdellovibrionota_B; class Oligoflexia; order Oligoflexales; family CAIYRB01; genus CAIYRB01. The sequence continues at coordinate 6,393 of JAPLFX010000051.1, read as the reverse complement.
TTGTTCCAAAGCCACTATATAAAGCTAAAGTCAAAAGCTAGCTAAGTTATTGCAGCGATGTCCGCTGCGTCATCATCGTCGATATTGCATGCAGGAGCTCATGATGGAATTCCCCAACGGCCTTAAGTACACCAAAGATCACGAATGGATTGATACCGCTGCGGCGCCCGTCACCATTGGCGTCACCGCCTACGCGGTCGATCAACTGGGCGATATCGTCCATGTCGAGCTGCCAAAGGTCGGCGACAGCTTCGAAGCTGGGGCCGCGTTTGGCACCATCGAATCAACGAAAACCGTATCTGACCTTTATATGCCGGTCGCCGGCAAGGTGGTCGAGATCAACAAGGCCGCAGTAAGCAACCCCCAGTCTCTGCAAGAAGACCCCTACAAGCTAGGCTGGCTAGTTAAAGTCGAAGTCAAAAGCAAGATCGATGCCTCGACTCTACTTGATGCTAAGGCCTATCAGCACTTTGTCGCAGAAGCTTAAACACCGTCCTACCCAGTTAAGGGAGTTTGTTCAATGCCGAGGTTGCAGGAATCCCTAGAGAAGCATGTTGATTTTGCCAGCCGCCATATCGGCCCTGACGCCAAAGAGTGCGCCAGCATGCTCGGCGACCTAGGTTACACCTCCTTGGACAAGCTCATTGATGATGCGGTGCCAAAGGCCATTCGACTGCAAAAGCCGTTGCTGCTTGATGCTAAGCTGAGTGAGCCAGAGGCCTTGGCCAAGCTCAAAAAGATGGCTGCCAAGAACAAAATCTATCGCTCCTATATCGGCCAGGGCTATTACAATTGCCTGACACCTGCAGTGATTCAACGCAACGTCTTAGAAAACCCCGGCTGGTATACGCAGTACACGCCTTACCAAGCGGAAATCGCTCAAGGCCGCCTTGAGGCTTTGCTCAATTTTCAAACCGTGGTGGCGGAACTTACCGGCTTGAAGGTCGCCAATGCCTCCTTGCTTGACGAAGCCACCGCTGCCGCCGAGGCGATGGGCCTGGCCTACAATGCGCGCGCTGAGGGGGCATCGCAGATCTTTTTTGTCGCCAGCGACTGCCATCCGCAGACCTTGGCGGTGATTCAAACACGGGCAGAGCCTCTTGGCATCGAGGTGGTCGTCGGCGATCACACGAAGATCAGCTTCGACCGACATGGTGCTGCTGGCGTGCCGTTTGGTGTCTTGCTGCAGTACCCAACCAGCACTGGCGACATCTTCGACTACGGCCCTTTCATCGCCAAAGCTCGCGCGGCGCATATCATCGTCACCCTCGCCACCGACCTGCTTAGCTTAACCTTGCTAAAGAGCCCCGGTGAACTCGGCGCAGACATCGCCATAGGTAATGCCCAACGCTTTGGCGTGCCACTTGGCTACGGCGGCCCACACGCGGCCTTTTTTGCCACGCGCGAAGAACACAAACGTAAAATTCCTGGCCGCATCATCGGCGTCTCCAAAGACGCCGAAGGACGTACCGCACTGCGCATGGCGCTGCAAACCAGAGAGCAGCATATCCGCCGCGACAAGGCCACGAGCAACATCTGCACCTCGCAGGTACTGTTAGCCATTATGTCGAGCATGTACGCTGTATACCATGGACCAGACGGGCTAACAGCCATTGCCACGCGCGTCCATGCCTTAACCACCACTTTGGCCACGGGACTGACTAAACTCGGCTATAAAATCGCCAATCTCAATTATTTTGACACGCTGCGCGTCGCCCTTGGTCAACGCAATCTCGAAACCCTTTGGGAAGCGGCCGACGCGAAGCAGATCAATTTTCGCACCATCGACGAGAAGACCGTCTCACTGTCACTCGATGAGACGACCACTCTAAAAGATGTCTGGGACCTCCTCGGCATCTTTGCTCAAGGTCTAACCCTGCCGTTTAATCAGTCGGACCTGACTTCAGACCTCGCCTGGAGTATCCCGCCTAGCCTCAAGCGCAGTTCCCGATTTTTGCAGCAAAAGGTGTTTAATACCCACCATTCAGAAACAAAAATGCTGCGCTACATCCGGCTTCTGGAAAGCCGCGATCTGTCGCTTACCCGCTCGATGATCCCGCTTGGATCGTGCACGATGAAACTAAACGCAACCAGCGAGCTCTTGCCGGTGACCTGGCCGGAGTTCAGTCAAATTCATCCATTCGTGCCTCGCGAGCAAGCCGCTGGGTACCAAGAAATGTTCCAGTCGCTGGAGAGTGCATTGGCCGAATGCACTGGATTTTCCCGGATTTCCCTGCAGCCAAATTCAGGGGCGCAAGGCGAATTCGCCGGCCTTTTAGTCGTGCGTAAATATCACCAAAGCCGGGGCGACGGCCATCGTAGCGTCTGCTTAATTCCCAAATCGGCCCATGGCACCAACCCGGCAAGTGCCGTGATGGCCGGTATGAGCGTGGTCGTGGTGGACTGCGATGACAAGGGCAATATCGACCTGGAAGACCTCGCCAACAAGGCGGCCTTACATGCCGACAAGCTATCGCTGTTGATGGTGACCTATCCGTCCACACATGGCGTCTTCGAAGAGGGCATCACGAAAATCTGCGAGATCGTGCACCGGCACGGCGGCCAGGTTTATATGGACGGCGCCAACTTTAATGCTCAACTAGGCGTCTGCAAGCCAGGCGAGTTTGGCCCCGATGTCTGTCATTTAAACCTGCACAAAACCTTCTGCATCCCACATGGCGGTGGCGGCCCTGGGATGGGCCCAATCGGTGTGAAAGAGCACCTTGCGCCATTTCTCCCTGGTCACCCCGTTGTCAAAACCGGCGGCACGCAAGCTACTGGACCGGTATCAGCCGCTCCTTGGGGCAGCCCAAGCATCCTGCCGATCTCCATGATGTATATTTGGATGATGGGGCCCGATGGACTAACCCGCGCAACCAAGACCGCTATTTTAAGTGCCAACTATATCGCCAAGAAGCTCGAGGCAGACTATCCAGTGCTCTACCGCGGCTTGAATAGTCTGGTCGCGCATGAGTGCATCATCGACTTGCGGCAGCTTAAAGCAAAGTCTGGCATCGAGGTTGAAGACGTCGCCAAGCGCCTGATGGACTATGGGTTTCACGCACCGACGGTCTCGTTTCCAGTGGCCGGAACACTAATGATCGAACCGACTGAGAGCGAGGGCAAAGACGAACTTGACCGCTTTTGTGCGGCGATGTCATCCATTCGCGCCGAGATCCGCGACGTCGAATCTGGGCGCGCGGACAAACAAAATAATGTTTTGAAAAATGCTCCGCATACGGCCGAGCTACTACTTCAAGACCATTGGGACAGACCTTACAGCCGAACCCAGGCCGCCTACCCGGCAACCTGGTCTCGAGCGACTAAGTTCTGGCCGGCGGTTGCAAGGATCGACCAGGCCTACGGCGACCGTAACCTGGTATGTACCTGCGACCCAATTGAGTCCTACCAATAGCAAGAATGAACGTAAGGGTAGGGTAGAGTAGGGGCATCGACGCGGCTACCGGTCGATGTCCCGATGCACTATCGTCACCAGGGTTTGTACCGGCAACGACTTTAAAACGCCACGCCCGAGCTCATCGGCAAAGCAAACACTGCGATGACGACCACCGGTACAGCCAATACCAAGCCGAAAGTAATGCTTTCCCTCCAGATAATAGAGCGGGAGTAGAAAGCGCAAAAAATCCTCGATCTTCGCCAGCATCGTGCGTGCCGGCTCCGTCGAGAAGATATAGTCTCGTACCGCCTGGTCGAGCCCCGACTTATCCCGCAACCCCTCAACAAAATATGGATTGTCAAGAAAACGCAGGTCGAACAGCGTGTCGATCGGCTGGGCTTGGCCATATTTAAAGCCAAAGCTAGAGACCGTGACATGTAGCTGCCGAGTCGGCAACTCATCAACGAGACGTCGTTCCACAGCACGCGCTAATTGCTGAGGAGTCCAAGCAGAGGTATCAAACACACAATCGGAAGCTTCCTCGACAAAGCCGAGAAGCTCCCTTTCAAGCTCAATGGCCTCTGGTAGTGTGTCGCCCTCCTTGAGCAAAGGATGCCGCCGCCTCGTCGCACCAAACCTGGTCGCTAGAACATGAGTTTCTGCAGTTAAAAACAGAACCTCAAGGCGAACACGGCGTGCCAGCTCCTTCTTCAGCTGTGGAAACTGCACCGCAAAGCTCTGATCGCGTAGGTCCATGCACAAGGCCAAGCCATGCTTGGCGACGATCCGTCCACTCTCAACCAGATCGATGGTTGGCCCAATCAACTCCATCGGCAAATTATCAATGCAGTACAAGCCGGCGTCGGCTAAAGCATGAAGCGCAGTTGAATTACCCGCTCCCGAGAGACCGGTGACGATAACCAGCAAAGGGCTCGATGCTGATGAAACCACCACCAAATTCTCCTCGTTGCTCAGTAGAACTTCTTGCGCTTACTTGATGGCAAAATATGCAGCTGTTCTCGGTATTTTGCGACCGTACGCCGGGCTAATTGAATGCCCTTTTCTTCGAGGATTTCGACGATTCGTTGATCCGACAGCGGCCGCTTGGCGTCCTCCGCCTTGATCAGTTCGGAAATCATCCGCTTCACCGATTCGCTAGCCATATCCTGGCCATCGGCCCTGGTCACTGAGCTATTGAAGAAGTATTTGAGCTCAAAAACTCCACGCGGAGTGTGTACGTATTTATTATTGGTCACCCGACTGATGGTAGACTCATGCATACTGATATCTTCAGCGACGTCTTTCAGAATCATCGGCTTTAAAAATTGCACGCCGTGTTCAAAAAACTCGCGCTGGCGCTGGACGATACATTCGGTCACCCGGTAGATCGTCCGCTGGCGCTGACGGATCGATTTGATAAGCCACTCGGCAGCTTTCATCTTATCGGTAATATAGTTTTTATCATCGCCCTTCGACTTTTTGTCCGTCATCATATCCATATAGAAATTACTGATGCGTAAGCGCGGCAGGCCGTCTTCATTGAGATTGACGATCCATTCGTCACCAAGCTTGAATACATAGACATCCGGGGTGATGTACTGCGCTTCGTTGTTGCCAAACTGTCGCCCTGGAACCGGTTCAAGCTCAGCGATGATCGCCACGTTGTCGATGACCTGTTGCAGCGTGATCTTCATCACTTTGCCGATCTGGGCGAAATTGCGCGTCTCAAGTTCAGGCAGGTGATTGGCGACGATGACCTCGACGATGCCATTTTTTAGATGTGCGCCCCGCAATTGTATGAGCAGACACTCTTTTAAATCACGAGCACCAACACCCGGAGGATCTAGTCGTTGGATCGTATCGAGGATATCTTCAAACTGCTCGAGACTAAATCCCTCGCTCGCCGCAAGATCCTCAATCGATTGCGTCAAATATCCACGATCATCGATATTTCCAATGATGAGCGTCGCCATTTTGCGCTCGTCGTCATCGAAGTCCAATTCGCCTAGTTGACCCATCAGATGGTCTTGCAAAGTGCTGACTTTGGAGACCATATTTTCATAATTTGGGTGCTCGTCATCGCTGGCTTTTTTCGAGGCCGTGGTTGCCGCCGGAGCTTGCTCCTGGTAACGGTTTAAGGCTTCCCAGTCGAGGTCACCATTCTCTTTATCATTGTTGGTCGCATCGACGATGTTGCCGGCGTCTTGCATCGACTCTGAAATAACCTGTTCTTCGGTGCGCTCTTGCTCCCGCTCAGCTTGGGCGATTTCCTCAGGACTCTCGAGCGCGCCTTCCTCTAAGCACGGGTTCTCGGCAATCTGCGTTGCCACAAATTGCTCCAGCTCGAGGCGCGACAGCTGTAATAGCTTAATCGCCTGTTGCAGCTGCGGCGTCATCAGCAGCTGTTGAGTCAGTTTGAGACTTTGCTTAAGTTCAAATGCCATGGCTTCAGAGCCTAACTAAATACGAGGATAGATGGACTGGACGTCTCACCCATTCCTCTATCATAAGGTCTGAGCCACTCTACATGCAAAAAAAAATCCAATCTCAAACTTCGGGCCGAAATAAGTTAACTCGTCGTAATTAATAGGAATTAGCTACAGCTTGAAGTGTTCGCCGAGATACGTGTCACGTACGATTTGATTGGCCGCGACCTCACCTGGCAAGCCGTCTGCAATGATTTGCCCTCCGGCCAAAATATAAGCGCGGTCACAACTACCTAAGGTCTCACGGACATTGTGGTCTGTGATGAGAACGCCCAAACCTTCGTCGCGCAGATTGCTGATGATCCCCTGAATTTCCTGCACGGTCATCGGGTCGATGCCTGCAAACGGTTCGTCAAGGAGCAGGAACTTTGGTTGGATGATGAGAGCCCGAGCGATCTCTACGCGGCGGCGCTCGCCACCAGAAAGAGCGGCGCCCATTGATTTAGCAATGCGCCCGATCTGAAACTTTGACAGAAGCTCGTCTAGATACCGCGAACGCTCGGCACGGGG
>JAPLFX010000050.1 GCA_026390445.1 Pseudomonadota bacterium | reverse complement strand
CGCATCTCTGAGGCCAGTTTACCAGTCATGGTGCGACTGAATGGAACTACGGCAGTCTCAGTCAAGGGACGGGCTTCGGCAGTGGCGGCAACATCCACTCCCCCGACCATGCGAATCAGTAATGTCTCCGAAAAGGGCCTTGCGCATCTGAGTGCTCAGCTCGAGGTGCAAGTCGAGTTCATCATGATGGCGACTAAGGTCATGTTCATGGCCCGCATCCTCGTGCGAGAGCAAAACAGTCTGACCATAAGTCTGCCCACCTCGTTGATCAGTATCGAAAGACGTAAGAATGCTCGCTTCACCAGTACCGACGAATTGACCGCCTATTTAGACTTCAGCAAGTGGAGGCCAAGCGGTGACGACCAAACGACCCAGCCACACTATCCGCATCAGATCGGACTTGCTTCGTATCTCGCAGTAGCAGATCTAAGTTTTGGCGGACTATGTGCAGTCTCACGCTTTCCCTCGTCATCGATGCTGCTAAAGCGCGGAATCATCGACGACGGCGCAAAATTAATTCTGCCGCTTCAGGAGCCACTGCCGGTAGCCGTTGAAATCCGCTGGATTAAGCGGATCAAGGAGAGTGTCAAAGTTGGCGATGATAATGAAATTCGTCAAGTAAGGTCCTATCGATTTGGCATAGAATTCGTCGCTCCGTCTGACCAGGTGAGACTGAGGATCCGGCAATTTATCCAGCAGCTGTCACAGGCTGGAGCAATCTAAGCAGATAGGTCTAGGGAGGAGAGGAAGTTGGCCATTAACTCATCAAGAGCTGTCTTAGTCCTTACTCTGGCACTCACGTTGGCGGGGTGTGGGCTATTTGGCGAAAGTAGCGTCGATGAACCGACGGCCGAGGCCAAGGCCGAAGCAGATAGCAAAGCCGCGGCAGCAAAAACGGCAACCATTAAGGACGAGCAAGAGCTGAAGCTGGCCAGGCTCTGGGCGCGGGTGGATGAACTTGAAGAAGAACAAGCGCGATCGAAAGAACGCCTGGCGATTGTCGAAAAAGGTGTGATTCTAGGTATTTTACCCGAAGAGCTGCGCCGACCTGAACACGCCAAAAAGGGCAAAACCAAAGGCTCAGGGGCGACAAAGGAGCCAGCTAAGGCAACTGCGAAAGATAGTACCAAGAAAGCAGAGGAGATTGACGAGGCCAGTGCGTCGCAAGGCGCGGTACACCCGCAAGCTGATGCCGTCAAACCAGTCGCGAGCCAAGCGACTGAAGGTAAGCCGAAGGCCGCCACAGATTCCGAACCGAAGACACCCTCCGGCTTGAACCAAGAGGATGCTGATGCCTATCAAAAGGCTCTAGCTACAGCTCATGACTTGTTTAGGTCTGGTCGCTATGGCGCCGCTGTTGTTGAGTATTCGGATATCGGCAAACGCTTTGGTGAACAGGTCGGTGGAGGCATGCATATCTATTGGACGGCGAAATGCTGGGCCAACTTAAAAGAGTACAATACCGCACGTCAGCTTCTTACAGAATTTCTGAAGGACCACGCCAAAAGCCCTTGGGTACCCAGAGCAAAATTTGAACTCGGCCGCATTGAATGGCAGCTGGGTATGCAGGAGACTGCGCTACGCCGGTTTCGTGACATCATCCAGCAACATCCCTACGAAGATGCAGCCGAAATGGCAAAGATGGAACTTCAAACACTGGATAAAAAATTGTGAACAGGGCGATGTATAAGTGGGTTCCTTCCATCTTGTGGGCCGCCTTGAGTGCCCCCTTCGGCAACTGGTGCGCATTCGCTCAAGGAGATGAGTCTGCAAGCCAACAGCGACGGAAATCCGAAAATATTCAGGATGGCACAAGCCTAGAACGGTCTACGCCCAGCGACAACTTTAATGACGTCAATGCCAACGGCGCTCTCGACGGCCCTGCTTCATCTAGCAACAGTGGTAATGAGTCTCCCGCGATCGATGACCCAGGACAGTTCGATGTGTCGCCGCCAAAAAACGCCAATGTAAGCATAGATCCATTTAATAATGTACCGGCTTCGAACAGCAAATCGCCAACCGAAACCGCAATTAAGCCGGTTCCAGTCCAGCAAGACTCGCCTCCGGCTGCGTCCCCACCTGCCAAGACCGCAACGGCGCCAAATCCCACGCCCTTACCAGTGTCAAAGCCGGAAACGGCTGCTTCGAATCCACCTTTACCCCCTGTCGTACCGCCGGTCGCGGCCGGGACGACTCTTCCACCGAGCGAAGTAGCGACCGGTCAAGAGGAACTGCAGCCTAAAGCAGCGGCGCTGACCATAGATGCGCCGCCTCTACCGCCACCCAATGAATTCGCCGGCGCACCGCCCATTCCCGGCACCATGCGCGCGATGGCCGAGGGTGAAGCGCCTGAGGAATATCAAGTCGAGCCAGGCGACAACCTCTATGATATCTGTGACCAGTTGCTTGACGAGGCCGGCTACTGGCCAAAGCTCTGGGCGCTCAATCCAGACATCAAGAATCCGCACTTTATTTTTCCAAACATGCGACTACGATTTTATGCTGGCGACGACGAGACGCCACCTTACCTCCAGGTCGTCAGCGAAGATGACGTGATTCCTATCGACAAGGGGACGTTGGATGAGTCGCAGCTTGTCGCAGAAAAAGTCTATTTTCCTCAACGCAGCGCCGTGACAGATTATGTCGTCGAGGTGATCGGACCCAGTCAGGTCGATATGCTTCAAGATGAGATCCTTACGGGTGGCCGTATCGCTAACCTATCGGAGAAGCCGGTGCATGTTCCTGCGTTTATTTACGCTAAGGAACGCGATGCATTGGCGGTCATTACCGGTGGCCGTGATGGAGAAGCCAACGTCGCTGCAGGCAACCAGGTCTTTATGGAGCCTGCTTCAAGCGTTAGTGTAGGTACAATCTATACAGTGATTCGTCCCGCCGGAGAAGTCGAAGATCCTGACAGCGGCGACTTTGTCGGGTATCGGTATTATTATATTGCGAACGTGCGAGTCGCCCACGCCACGACCGAGAAAAACTTTGTCGGTGAAATCCAGGACAGCCAACTTGGAGTATCGCCCGGTGATATGGTCGTCGCCTATATCTCAAGCAAACGGACGGTGCCAATCGACGACTCGGTAGCCGCCGCCTCTGGGGTCCCGGCTCGAATCGTCGCTTGGGAAAATATCGACCAGGAAGTCGGCGGGCGCGGCGACATCGCGCTGATTGACCGGGGGAGCAACGGCGGCGTAACCGTGGGTAGCTACCTGCCAATCTATGGGACTCCTGGCTTCTTTTCACTTTCTTCCGGCGACAAGGGATTACCGACCGACTACTCAATGGTCGGATCTATGCGAATCATCGACGTTACCGACGTCGGAGCCTGTGGATATATTGTCCGTTCCAGCGAAGCCATCCGCATTGGCGATCGTACGAACAAAGGCTAACGGTGCCTCAGGATGCAGCGGCATCCGCTTGGAGATTTCACACCGGCACCCAAGGCCAAACTTAATTCGCCCCTGGGCCACCCATACAACACATTAATATATAATAACTTTTTACTTATCTGCGCAATAACCTCAAGCTTTGCGCCAAAATGACCGATAACGATCTGTCTCCCGGTATTTCTTAAAGAAGACGACCTATGCGGCGGCTCGGGGCTAGCGCTTGAATAGAGGATCTTTATGAATCGCACATCCTACACGCACACCATGTTGATGCTCATTGGGCTAAGCGCAACCGTGATCTCGTGCAATAACTCGAGCGGCAGCAGCGGATCGGCAGCCTTCGGTGGCAGTCCCGTGGCAAAGACTACTGACGAAATCGTTCAAGCCTACACTCAAGAAACATCCAAACCTGGTGGCGAAGTGACGGTGCAGGGCATCCGCAAAGTCAAACTAGACAATCTTTGCAAGGTCCTCGCTAAGGTTTCCGACAATGATCCGGTGCAGTTAACGCCTTCCAAGTGGCGAACCACCCGTGGATTTTTGATCACCCATTCATC
>JAPLFX010000151.1 GCA_026390445.1 Pseudomonadota bacterium | reverse complement strand
GAGTGCGAAGTGCCGCAAGAGACCTGAGTCCAGCTACTGAGGCTGCCGATCTGGGCCGGACTGCTGCGTGGTACGGCTTGTCTGCCATTGGTTGCTTCCCGCCTAAAAATCAAGATAGTTGGTAACTTATTGTTTTAAGCTGCAGACCAGGGATGCTGAACCTAAGTTTAGGTGATCGCCGAAATGCTGTCCAATCTGGGCACCACTCCATCGAAGCGATTCCTGGGATTACTCATGGGCGGGCGTATTTAGGTGGCTTAGTACGGTGTCCTGATGCCTCGAAATAATCAGGTCCCGCACCACGGCCTTGGACTAAGCGCGCCGCTTTTTGGGCTCCATTGTCAAATCACTTGCTTGGCGACAGTGACTGACCCCAATTGTCGACGCGGTGGCCGACCTGCGTCTCCAACCAGGTGAAGTATAGGCGTTCGATGTGTCTATAAACAGCATTTTGTCTAGAGCTGTGCATGCGGTGCTTGTCGATGGCTGCGACTGGCACCAGACCGCGCACAGTGGAACACAGAAAGGCTTCGTCAAAGCGCGGCAACTCGTCGACGAAGATGGTGTGCTCGCGGACCGGGATCTGCGCTGTTCTCAGCAGCTGGATCATGGTGTCGCGGGTGATGCCTAGGAGTAGGCCGCTTTGCGCTGGAGGCGTGAGAAATTCGACCTGATCACCGATGCGTGACAAGAAGAAGATGTTGGCAGTGGCGGCCTCGGTGATTTCACCGTCTTGGTTCGACCACAGGATTTCGTCAAAGCCTTCCTTTTGGGCTTTGGCGATGGCTAGGACGCTGCCGAGGTAGTTGCTGGTTTTCGGGGCTGCGCCACGGGTGGTTTCCGCCTTGACCATGCGCTTAAGACGCAGTCCTTCAGTGTAGAGACGCGGACTTTCTATGGTCGCAGGCAAGCAGTAAACAAATTTATTTGGTGTCAGGTGCTGGCCTGGACGCATGCCCAGCCCATTGCCACGGCTGACATATAGGCGGACGTAGGATTTCGGGACGGCCACCTGGTTGACCAAATGCTGGAGTTCAAATTCTAGCTCGGCGTTAGACCAGGGAATGGTGAAGTCTAAGGCCTCGGCCGAGACCCGGAGGCGGTCCAGATGGCGGCCGACGTCCAAGATGTGGGTGCCAAAGGCAACAAACACTTCAAAGACGCCGTCACCGAAAAGCAGGCCGCGATCAAGGGCGGGGACCCGGGCCTCTTCGGGAGTCGTGACGAGGCCGTTGATGGCGATGAACCCAGCCATGGATGCTCCTTCGGACCCATTCTGAAACCAACCATTTGATCAGTCATTTCAGGTCATTAAAAATTAGTTTCCGTCGCTCTTGTGTAACTCTAACCGTTTCTATGATACAAGGCGCCTTCTAATACTGTGGCTTATCGTTTTAAGGAGCCAGACCTCGGATGGACGCACAGATCGCCTCGACCTCTCGTAAGGTACACCTGATTTCCCTTGGCTGCGCGCGTAACCGTGTCGACTCCGAAGTCATGCTCGGAACGATGTTTGGCAAGGGCTGGGAATCCACCGATGAGGCGACCGCTGCTGATGCGATCATCATCAATACCTGTGGGTTTATCGCCGCTGCGAAAGAAGAGAGCATCGACACCATCTTGAAGGCGGCAGCGCTCAAGCAAGATCGCCCAGGGCTGAAGGTCGTCGTGACGGGTTGCTTGACGCAGCGTTATAAGACCCAGCTCGCCAAGGGCTTGCCCGAGGTCGACTTGTTTATCGGTACCGACGAATTCACTCGCATCGGTTCGCTGCTCGATGCTCCCGGGGTTCCGGGAGAGATTCATGCCAAGCGCACGCACTATCTTTATAACGAGGATATGCCGCGAGTGAACACCCTGGCGAAGCATTCCGCCTATGTTAAGGTTGCCGAAGGCTGCCAGCATAACTGCTCGTTTTGCATCATTCCCGCCATCCGTGGCCGCCTGCGCTCACGGCCGATTGCCTCGGTGGTAAAAGAAGTCGAGCAGTTGGTGCAAAACGGCGTGATCGAGATCAATCTGATCGCCCAGGACCTGGCCGCCTACGGTCGAGATCGTACCGACGCCGCGGACCTTTTGGGACTGCTGCGTGCCTTGGTCCAGATCGATGGCCTGCAGTGGGTACGCTGCCTTTATGTTTATCCCGAGCATATTAGCGACGAATTTCTTGAGTTCTTTGCGACCGAGCCAAAGCTCGTCAAGTATCTTGATGTTCCTGTCCAACACGCCAGCGACGCCGTACTAAAGCGCATGAACCGCGACGTGACGCGCCAGCAGCTGCGTGACACCCTGGCCCGCGTGCGCGCAAGGGTGCCAGATGTGGCCATTCGCACCTCGGTGATGGTTGGCTTCCCCGGTGAAACCGACGAGGATTTTGCTGAGTTGCTCGACTTTGTGGCGGAACAGCGCTTTCGCCACCTGGGCTGCTTCTCCTACTCGCAAGAGGAGGGTACGGTTGCTGGACGCATGGCGGAGCAGATCGATGAGGCCGTCAAGGCGGAGCGGTTGGCGCAGGTGATGGCGGCGCAAAAGACGGTGTCAAAAAACCTGCTGCGTACCTATGCTGGCCAGGTCTTGCCGGTGCTGGTCGAAGGTCCAAGCCCAGACCACGAGCTGGTTTGGCAAGGCCGCTTGTCGGTACAGGCCCCGGAGGTCGACGGCGTCGTCTACCTGACCGACGGCCCGGTCAAGGCCGGCCAGATTCAACTGGTGCGCATCCATGAGACGCATGATTACGACATGGTCGGAGCGGTCGTTGATGCCGCCGAGTTGCACTAGGGTGCCGTGCTGAGTCAAAGCCGCTGGATCTCGGCGGCGCAGTCCTTTTGGCAGCGGCGTAGCGCGCAGCTGATGTTGATCTTTTCCCTGCTATCGATGGTCTGGGGAATCATCTCGGGCATCATGTTGACGCGTGATTACGCCCAGTCGACGCGCCTGATCGCCTACATGGCCCTTTTTGTCGCCGTGTCGGTGCTGTTTCGCATGTGGTTGGAGCTGGCTCGACGAACGGAGCAACGAGCGGCAATCGAGAGTGCCAAGAGCCAGGGGCGTCTGGTTAAGTTTATGCTCGAACGACCGGTCTTGGTCGAGGCCGCAGCCTTGTTTGCCACGCAGGTCGCTGTGCAGTACATCGCCATGTTCTGTTTACCGCTGCTGTTTTTTGCGAGAGCTTGGGTGTCATTGGGATTGGCACTTGGCCTTGCCGTGGTCAGCTTGGTCGATCCATGGTGGAACTACTTTGCCAAACGGCCCTTGTGCATGGCTGCGGCGCGCTGCTTTAGTGCGGTCATCGCGTCCTCGTTTTGCTTTGCGATCTTCTTCCCCGGCTACCTCGCCTATTTTTATCATTGTTTAGCCGTCGTCGCAGTTGTGAGCGTATTGCCCTGGCAGCTGCTAATGGAGCCACGCCGGCGCGTGTTTAGCGACTGGTTGCCGAGTGCACTCATTGGGTTGTTAGCGCTTGTCGGTGCTGTCACCAACCATGAGCTACGGGTGCCGCTACTTTCGGTGTGGTTAAAAGACCCAGGCATTGGCCTCAGCGTCGAGGACCATCAGCTTGTAGGGTCGTGGCAGGATGTTGAGCCGCGGGCTAAACTCCTGGCGGCTCTGGCTGAGAGGGAAGAGGTCTGTTGCTTCACGCCCATCGTCTCGCCCAGCGGCGTCGATGCTGCAGTGACCCATGAATGGTTTATGAACGATAAGGTCATCGACCGCATCGAGCTGTCCAAGGTCCGCGGCGTCGGCCAGGTCAAAGGTAAGGCTTTTCGCACGTTCTCATGCAAGCGTCATATTGCTGGAGCCGAGACAGCGCAGACGCTAGGTTGCAGGGTGTTCCTCGGTGGCGACATTTATCTCGGTCGGGCGCTCGTGAGCTTTGAGCCTATCCCGGAGTGAAAGGCCTTCGACGGGCAGGCTTTAAGGTCTCATTGGATGCCTTGTGTAGCAGCGACTGCCTAAGGCCCACTTAGGTTGGCGGCGCGAATTAATAAGAGTATACTCCATAAATAGGCGCTAAATATGGAGTTATGTCTTGCGATCTAGGCTGATAACACTTCAAAATGATGAGAATTTCTTTCTTTTTGGAGCCCGTGGTACCGGAAAGAGTACGCTGATTAAAGAGCGGTTCCCAGGTGCCCATGTGGTAAATCTGCTGTTGGCCACCCACGAGGAGCGGTTGAGCAGAAACCCAGATGATCTGGTGGCTGAAGTGGAGGCCCTAAACCCAATCGTCAGTCATGTGGTGATCGATGAAATACAAAAAATCCCGAAGCTATGCGACATCGTGCATTTCTTAATTGAAGAAAAGAGGGTGCCGCAGAAGTTTATCCTGACCGGATCGAGCGCGCGGAAGCTCAAGTCCTCGGGTGCGAACTTGCTCGCCGGACGAGCCCTTTATTGCAACCTGTTCCCGTTTTCCTACCGTGAACTTGGCGATGATTTTGATCTGCAAAAGGCACTTAGCTACGGTCTTCTGCCGGAGGCGTGGAACCGGGGCAAGAGCCAGAGCATCGTGAGGTTTCTAAGGGCGTATGGACAGACATACTTAAAAGAAGAAGTATGGGCCGAGCATTTGATCAGAAAGCTAGAGCCTTTTCGAAAATTCCTCGAAGTCGCCGCACAGCACAATGCCCAGATCGTGAACTATTCCGCAATCGCTAAAATTGTCGGCGTCGATGTTAAAACGGTACAAACCTATTTCCAGATATTAGAAGAAACTTATCTGGGCATCATACTCGAGCCATTTTCTCGTTCCATTCGACATCAGGTCCATGGGGCGCCAAAATTCTATTTTGTCGATATAGGCATTGCGCGCACGCTGAGCCGCCTCGTCGGCTTCCCCGCGCAACCGACGACGACCGAGTACGGCCGAGTCTTTGAACAATTCATTGTTCTCGAATGCATCAAGCTCAATGCCTATTTGGAGCTCGACTACAGGTTCTCATATCTGACCACCAAGGCCGGAGCTGAAATTGATCTGATCATCGAACGCCCAGGCAAACCCACGGTCCTCATGGAGATCAAGTCCTCGGAACAGAGTCTTCCGGATCATGGTCGACACCTCAATGGGTTTCTGGCCGATTTTGAAGATCCGGTCGGGTTGGTGGTCTCGCAGGACCGGACGCGAAAAAAATATGGTTGGATCACACATCTGCATTGGGCTGAAGCACTTGATGAAGTTTTCTACGGTTGAGAGCCAGGCGCCTGGCGTTGCCTTGGCATTTTCAACTACGGCATTGGAGGCGGCGGGGACCACCTCGGACGCTGGGCACCGTCGCAGCGCAACGTCTCGATTGCTGGTGCATGCTCGTGGTTAAAAGCGCGCCAACGTCATCCCGCCTTCCACCGACGTGATCCGGTGCGTCACCCGGTCGAGCGTCGGCCGGATGACCAGGCCTTTGGCTGGAAGCGGGGCCTCCGACGCCAAGGTCCCACTGTAGCGACTCGGCCCCTCGACGCTCATCAGCGGCGAAAAGATAATATAGGAACCGAGAGCGCTACCGCCGATGAAGCCGAGGGATGCGCCGACTGCGACAAACCTGAGGTTTTCGGTTGGGTTGGCAGTAAAGGCCAGGAATGCCGTACCCAGGGCGGCGCCAAAAGCTGTGCAGTATCCGGCTGTTACAAAGAGGTCCTGGAACCGCTCCTCGGTCGCCACCTGCTGCTGGGCGCCAACGGCGGTGGCCTTAGGGCTCCAAACGCCGCAGCATAGACCGATGACCAACAGAGTTGCCTTTAGCTGATGCGCCATGGAGCGGTCCTTTTTCTGATTCGGTTGCTTTGCTTGAGTATAACGGCAGGGTTGTCTACGCGTCCACGATGTTTTTCCTGGCGGTTGACATCAACGGGCATTTGAACTATCAGAACTTGTCATAGCCCACTGAGTTGCGATCTCGGTGTCTGCGGTGCCCGAACAGGCGTCGATGGACAAAAATGAATCCAACATTCTCAATGTTTCAAGTCTCATTCGCTCTTTCCGAACAGCCTAAGGTTTACTCAACCCCGGCAACCAGCACACCCACCTCACCATTTAGCGAGAAGATCGATGTCTGATGCAACCGCGACCAAGGCCAAGAAGGCCCCGAAAGCCAGCGCGGCCCTCCCGCCTCCAGAGCTAGCTGCTGAACTCGAATCAGTCGCGCCCGAGACCAACTCGGATGTACCGACGATCAATCTGACCGAGCTTAAGGAAAAGCGCATCGCCGACCTCAACAAGATGGCCAAGGATCTTGGCATCGAGGGCGCGACCAATATGCGTAAGCAAGAGCTGATCTTCGCCTTGCTGCAAGGACAGGCTGAGCGCGGCGGTGTGATCTACGGTGAAGGCGTCCTTGAGACGCTGCCCGATGGTTTCGGTTTCTTGCGCGCACCAGACTATAATTACCTGCCGGGTCCTGACGATATCTACGTCTCGCCGTCGCAGATTCGTCGCTTCAATCTGCGTACTGGCGACACCGTCTCCGGTCAGATCCGTCCGCCCAAAGACAGCGAGCGCTACTTTGCGCTGCTGAAGGTCGAGAACGTCAACGGTTCGAGCCCCGATCCAGATTTCGAAAAGATCATTTTCGACAACCTGACGCCGCTCTATCCGATGGAAAAGTTCAAGATGGAGTGGAACCAAAAGAACCTCTCCACGCGGATCCTCGACCTGCTCTGCCCGATCGGCAAAGGCCAGCGCTCGCTGATCGTGGCGCCGCCCCGCACCGGTAAAACCGTGCTGCTCCAAGACATCGCCTCGGCCTTGGCAAAAAACCATCCGGATGTGGTCTTGATCGTCCTCCTGATCGACGAACGTCCCGAGGAAGTCACCGACATGGAGCGCTCCGTGCGCGGTGAGGTCATCAGCTCGACCTTCGATGAGCCAGCTCAGCGCCACGTGCAGGTTGCCGAGATGGTGATCGAGAAGGCCAAGCGCCTAGTCGAACACAAAAAGGATGTGGTGATCCTGCTCGACTCGATCACGCGTCTGGCCCGTGCCTACAACAGCGTCGTGCCACCATCCGGTAAGATCCTCTCCGGTGGTGTCGACTCCAACGCCCTGCACAAGCCCAAGCGCTTCTTCGGTGCCGCCCGTAACATCGAAGAAGGCGGCTCCCTGACGATCATCGCCACCGCCCTGATCGACACCGGGTCGCGCATGGACGAGGTGATCTTCGAGGAATTTAAAGGCACCGGCAACATGGAGATCCATCTTGACCGTAAGTTGGCGGAAAAGCGGACCTTTCCGGCGATGGACATCAATAAGTCCGGGACCCGTAAAGAAGATCTGCTCTTGCCAAAAGAGGTTTTGAATCGTATGTGGATCCTGCGCAAATTGCTGCAACCGCTCAACCCGGTCGATGCGATGGAATTCCTCACCGATAAGATTGACAAATCTAAGACGAATGCGGAATTTATCGAGTCGATGAACGGTTGATCTGTCGAACCGCCCTTACGGATGCACCGTGAGGGCCCCCGGCGAGCCTTCGGGCAGGCGGGATAGACTCACTGATTGGAAAGGTTACCCATGAAAGAAGGCATCCATCCTCAATACGGCGATTGCCAAGTCTCGTGCGCTTGCGGTCACGCATTCGTCACCAAGTCGACGCGCTCCGAGATCAAACTCGAGATCTGCTCTACCTGTCACCCGTTCTTCACGGGTAAAGTGAAACTGATCGACACCGCTGGCCGGATCGAGAAGTTCCAGAAGAAATACGGCACCAAGAAATAAGGCGCAGGGCCTGTTCCCTTGGCTTGCTTGAAGGGAATGGGCCTGAGTTCTTATGTTTGAAAATCTCGACGGCGTCGAGCGCCGCTTCAGCTCCCTCGAAGATTCTCTGTCCTCTGGCTCCTTGAAGGGGCCGGAGTTGACGCGTTTGACTAAAGAGCGGGCGTCGCTTGAGCCCCTCATCACGGCCTATCGGCAATATAAGGCGCTGCTGCAAGAGCGCGACGAGGCCAAGGCGATGATGGCCGCCGAGTCGGACGACGACATGGTGGCCATGGCCAAGGAAGAGCTTAGTCGCATCGAGAGCGATCTCGAGGCGATCGAAAAGCACCTGATCGTGTTGTCTCTGCCGAAGGATCCAAACGACGAGAAGAACGTCCTGCTGGAGATCCGTGCCGGGACTGGCGGTGACGAGGCGGCCTTGTTCGTAGCGGATCTTTTTCGCATGTACACCCGCTACGCGGAGCGGCAGCGCTGGAAGATCGAAGTCCTGAGTTCGACGCCATCGGGAGCCGGCGGTTTTAAAGAGATCATTTGCATGATCGAAGGTCAGGCGGTGTTTAGTCGCTTTAAATTCGAAAGCGGCGTGCATCGCGTGCAACGCGTGCCGGCCACCGAGAATCAAGGCCGGATTCATACCAGTGCCTGCACCGTGGCTATTTTGCCCGAGGCCGAAGACGTCGAGGTCAACCTCAACCCGGCCGACATCGAGATGACGGTGTGCCGCTCCTCGGGCTCGGGTGGGCAGCATGTCAACACGACGGATTCGGCGGTTCGTTTGGTGCACAAGCCCTCGGGCCTGGCCGTTGAGTGTCAGGACGAGCGGTCGCAGCATAAGAACCGCGAGAAGGCGATGAAGATCATGAAGGCGAAGCTGCTTGAAAAAGCCGAGCAGGAGCAGCACGCCGAGATCAGTGCCAGTCGCAAGAGCCAGGTCGGCTCAGGCGACCGCAGCGAGCGCATCCGTACCTATAACTTCCCCCAGGGCCGTCTGACGGATCACCGCATCAATCTGACCCTGTACCGCCTCGATGCCATCATGGAGGGCGATATCGGCGACGTTCTGGATGCCTTGGGCACCCATCACACCGCCGAGCTGCTCAAGCAAGAACTGGCGGTGTGACGTGACCGATGCCGCCGCTGCAGCAGGACTCGAAGCCTGGACGATTGGCCGCATCCTCACTTGGTCGGTTGATTTTCTCCGTGGCAAAGGTCTGGTCGATTCGCCGCGGCTGGACGCCGAACTGCTCCTGAGCCATGCCTTAAAGCTGGCGCGGATTCAGCTCTATATGCAGTTTGACAAGCCGCTCAGCGCGGCCGAGCGCGAACCCTTCAAAGGCTTTCTGCAACGGCGTGGTCGCGGCGAACCTGTCGCCTATATCACCGGCGAAAAAGAATTCATGGGCTACCGATTTGAGGTGTCGCCCGCAGTCTTGATTCCTCGTCCTGATACCGAAGTCCTGGTGGAGCAGATCTTGGACTGGGCCAAGGCCAAGACCAAGATCAAGGCCGAGTCATTGGGCGCGGCTCTGGACACGGACGCGGCTGAGGCCGAAGGCGCAGTTGAGGTCGTCGATGCGGCTGCGGCGCCGTCGTGGCATATCCTTGATGTCGGCACTGGCAGTGGTTGTGTGGCCTCGTCATTGGCCTTAAAGCTCGCCGCGGCGCAAGTCCAGGTCAGTGCCTGGGATGTCGATGCTTCGGCTCTGGCAAATGCCACGGCCAATGCTGCGCGTTTAGGTGCCAGCGTGGCTTTTAGTCAGTGCGATGCGCTAGAGGAAGCAAGCTGGGATGGCGATGAGGCCTATGACATCATCGTGTCCAACCCGCCGTATATTTCCCCGGAAGAGGCAACGGATTTATCGCGGTCGGTGGCCGGCTATGAGCCGCAGCAGGCTTTATTTGCGCCGCCCGATGGGCTTCGCTTTTACCGTGCCTTGGCCGTGCTCGCGCCGCGTCGCTTAAAAGCCGGGGGACGGCTGGCCGTCGAGATCGGTGCGACGCAGGCCAAGGCGGTGCAGCAGATCCTGGCTGAGGCCGGCTGGCAGGACATCAGTCTGCGCCAGGATTGGTCGCGGCTGGATCGAGTGGTGAGTGCGGTGTGGTTGCCTTAAAGGCCCGTAGCCATCGCTGTCTTGGTCTGGCTTCCGGGCTGCACTGAAGATGCTACGGAAAGTCGATGGAGACGGAGTCACCAGGCGGCGGTGTGAACGGCTTTTTCTGCGGTATGTAGGAAAACGCTGGCGCTGCTTTTAAAAACTCGGAGTAGGCCGGTTCAACCCGCTGGCCGGATGCGTCAACGATGCGCCGCAGATGGTAGTCGGGCATCCGTTTGGGTCCCCACCACGACGTCCTCAACCAGTCGCCATCGGCGACCAAGTCCATCTTGTAATTGATGGCGCTTGACGGAATCTTTGCCGACCTGTTGACGACTGGGACCTTCATGACTTGGATCAGCTGTCCGTGCGTGTAGTCCGCATTAAATTGCACTTCAAAGCATAGATTGCTGTTAGCGGAGTCGCGGAAGCTTTTCAATCCAGTCGCATCAGCGTTGAGCGTGTAGTTGTTGGTGCCGTATTCCTGGACCAGGACGCGGTGACTGGGGCCGTCCCACACCATGCGGGCAAAGGACGTCACATTACCCGGAGCGAGTGGATTGCCGTCCATCCACCAGATTCCTTGCAGATTTGCCGGGATATTCTGCTGCTCTGAGCCCGGGGTCATGTAGGCCTCAAGGCCTTGAGACGGAACCTTGAGCAGGACATAGTCATGCGGATTCACCACCGCCTGCTCGATCTGGTCCCAGCTATTGCTCGCACCCTTGGCGGTCGGAAGTTCCTGGATGGCCGCGCTGTCCGGAGCCGCTTGCGTCTCGGCGTCTGCGTGCTTACATGCGCTAAAGCTGGTCCACAATAAACCCAAGCTGACACCGACGTGAAGGATCATCCGCATAGACTTGCCCTTTCGGCGCAAAAACGCAACATTGAGAGGTAAGAATGGAATTGTGAGCAGAGCCATGATGCACCGGCTTCAGGGCGCCTGCAAGGTGGGACTTCGCATGAATGGTGAGCGGCTCGATTGGACCAGTATTCGGCGCCTGGCGTGGTTTACCGTGGTGACCGTCTTGGTGTTGGTGGTAACCGGCGTCATCTATGGGACGGTGCTGGCGCCGATTTTGATCAGCTGTTTTTTCACCTACCTGCTGTTACCCCTGGTCAGTCTATTGGAGCGCAAGCGCGTGCCGCGCACCTTGGCCATCGTCATCTTGGTGATTGGCACCCTCGGCATCATCGTCTTGAGCGGGGTGCACCTCGTACCTTTGCTCTATCAACAGCTGTTAAACTTTTTTCATTTAGTTCCGGGCGCGATCAATACCGTCTCCACTCGCTGGCTGCCGGCCATTGAGCAGTATGTCGTCGATCTTAGCTTCATCGATCAAGCCGAGATCCATAGCTTGCTCAGTCCTATGAGTGTGGTGAACCATGCGGCTAGCGAGATTCAAGGGACTCTGTCTGGACTGTGGAAGACCGGCTCGTCGGTGATAGGAGCGGTGCTCTATATCGTCTTGATTCCGCTGCTGACTTTTTTCATGTTAAAGGACTATGAACATTTGGCTGCGGGACTTCGCACCCTGGTTCCCCCGGACCTGCTCCAGCCGGTTGGACGCATTCGCGCCAGGCTCGATCAGACGCTGAAATCCGTGCTCAAGAGTCAGGCCATTGTCGCTGCGATCCTCGGTCTGCTCTATACCATTGGCCTCAGCGCAGTCGGTTTGCCTAGCGGCGTCGCGATCGGCTTAATCAGTGGCGTCTGTCGGCTGATCCCATACGGCGATGTCATCATCGGCGGTAGCCTCAGCGCACTGGTTTTGGTGTCGTATGGCACCGGCCTTGCTCAGGCGGCAGGAGTGGTCGGTGTCTTTGTGGTGGTGCAGGCATTGGATGGAGCCTTTATCACCCCAACCGTTATCGGCGAGCGCATTGGCCTGCATCCGGTGGCTATTATCCTGTCGGTGCTGGCACTGGGTGATTGGCTTGGATTTTGGGGTATCCTGTTGGCCATACCCGTGGCGGCCTTGGTCAAGGTGCTGTTTGAATCACTGTTACCCTACTACCGGGCCTCGCGTGCTTATCATCGTCGGGGGCAGCATTAGAGCCTGGCCCGC
>JAPLFX010000059.1 GCA_026390445.1 Pseudomonadota bacterium | reverse complement strand
GTTGGCGCCAAGGCGCAGCGACACGACCATGAGCTTTGACGTGGCTGTCACGATGGATCCGGAATCGGGAGCGTTGTCGTTCTTTTTCGTCGCGGTCACCGAGACCGTTGAATAGTCGAGATCAAGACCTGGGAGGAAATTGAAAAATAAGGTAGGTGATATGGCCTTGTGCATCAGCTGGTAGTCCATCCAGCCACCAAATGATTTGGCCGAGACGGCGGTATTCGCATAGGGATTTGCCACTCCTACCGTGTAGTCAGTATCAACCGATGACGGTGGTGAAAAAGTCCGCATGCGAGCGCCTAGGTTAATGGCTGAACTGCCGATGGGTATCCCAATTTGCCCGCCGAAGCTAAATAACGCGAGGCCAGGTGCCTTGCCCGGAGCCCAGAGGGTTGACGGCGTAGCAGTACCATCCGGGGCCTTATAGGTGATCTGCTTAAAGGTAAACGGGCTGGCAGGTGCTGGATCTGCAAGAAGCCAGAGCCGAAGGGGTGTCCCCTTGGGGTTGCTGCTGCCGCTACTGTGCGCGTCATTTTTTGTTTTGGATTTCGCAATCGGGGCTGCGGCGCTGTCGCCACCATCGTCCGGGGCGCCTGCGCCAGCAACGCTCGAGCCGCCTCCGCTGTTTTTCGCCACCATCCCCTTCTTAATCTTGGGGAGTTTAGCTCCACTTGCAAGGGCGATAATGGCAACTTTACCTTTAATTTTAACCACTTTTCCGCAGTCGACCGGCTTTTTCTTTGGGCCAATAATGCAGTAGGTGTCGCCTTTTGCAACGGTCTCACCGTCCTCGACATCAAGAGCAACCATGTTTTTGGCTGGACTTGTCGCGCGTACCATAGCGGCTTGAGCCGGCGTGGTTAGCAGCCAGGTGAATAGTAGAATAACCGTGACACTTGCTGGTCTTTGAATGCTCATTTTTCGATCCGCCCTGATCGCCAGTCGTAGACGGTGAGTATCCAGCCGTCTTTGACCCAAAGTTGATTGGAAGCTAGTTCAACCATGACCACTTGATCGCCATCATCGAGGTTTTGCAATAAAGCGGGGTCGACAGTGCCCCCGCCTTTGTTTGCCGCGAACACACAGTAAATTGCTTTGTCGTAGTCAGGCCGTCCGATTTGCACCGTCATATAAGACAGGTCGAGCAAGTTGTTGCCGGTGGTCCAAGAAAACTTTAGTGGCTTGGTCACGTCGATTTTGAATAGGTCAGCGGCTTTTGCCAGTTGGGGTGGGTCGAAGTTTGTGATGTTGGCCGACTCCATCTCGACGTTGACGATTTGGCTCATCGGCTGCACGGGGACCAGGATGTCTCGGCTGTTGCTAGCCTTGTACAGAAGTGACCATTGATTCATGCCATTGTTAGTTGCGGTGTAGCTAAGTTGTAATCGCTCTGGGTGATCTGGACTCGGCAGGGCCGTGGCCGCGGCAAAATCACGGGTCACAAGATTTTTGATGCTGACGTCGGCCGCAGCATCGCGAAAGGGCGCGTCGTTTGGGGGGAAGCCTTGCTGGCAGCCAAGCTTGCGGGTCAAGTTTGCCTTGATCGTTGGTGTGTCGACCGGATTGGCTGGGACATGGCGGTGGACCTCGGCGCTCATCAAGGGGATATCAAGGCGCGCCACTAGAAGCTCTTTGAACGCGGTTGCTGAACCCGTCCCGCTCCCGTTGCCATTTCCATTCTCATTCCCGTTCCCGTTCCCATTATTGACGATGGCCGGGTTGTCAGGGGTCTCACGAACGGTGAGCCGTTCTGCTTGAGCCTTTGTCGCTGGCGGGACCCATGCACTAATCGTCAGGTAATAGAGTGTGTCAGCGCGCAAGCCCGACAGCTTTTCGACAAAATCAGTGCGGGCCTGGGTCTGATTGGAGCAGGGCACGACGGTAGGCTGATCTTGCGTGGGGGAAGATTTCGCGTCCTGAGCGTTAAAAGCCAGTTCGCAGACGGCATTCGTCGTCGTCTTGAACTGCACCCTGGCCGAGTCTCCGGCGCCCAGGCGATCGATGAAGACGCTGTTGGCAACGATCAGAGTGCTCGCTGCAGACCGGTGGCTAGAGGTTTTCGACATCAAGAAGCAGCCTGGTGCCCCGAGGATCAGGCTTAGGATCAAAGCGACTCGTCTGCATGTCGGTTGCAAGGCAGCGCATGAGGGCATGAATGGTCCTGGGTTTACTTGGTGTCTAACCAGTTTATCACAGGTCAAGCCGGCTTCGGTAGGACCGGGGGAGCGGTCTTGCGCATTCCTTCTTGACCAACGACGGGCGGGTCACTAGGATGAAGTCCCGACCAGACATCATTCGTTAGTAGCTGCTGCAACGACCTAATATCTCTAGACAAAAGCATTTTTTGGGGCCGTCGATGAGAAGCCGTAATCGCACTAAGTTTATATTTGTGACGGGTGGCGTAGTCTCATCCCTAGGCAAAGGAATCGTGGCTGCAAGCTGCGGTGCTTTGCTTGAGACCCGGGGTCTTAAAGTGACCCTTATGAAGTGTGACCCCTACATCAACGTCGATCCCGGAACAATGAACCCCTTCCAGCATGGTGAGGTGTTCGTCACCGATGACGGCGCGGAAACCGATCTCGATATCGGGCACTACGAGCGCTTCACTTCGGCGACTTTGACGCGGCAAAATAGCTTTTCCGCAGGCCAAGTCTATGACGCCGTACTTAGCAAGGAGAGGCGTGGGGACTATCTAGGTGGAACGGTTCAGGTCATTCCGCATATTACCGATCAGATCAAGGACAATATCTATAAGGTCGCGGCCGATGCCGACATTGCGATCGTCGAGATTGGCGGCACCGTCGGTGATATCGAGGGCCTGCCCTTTCTCGAGGCGATTAGGCAAATACGCTATGACCTCGGCGATGAGAACGTCTTGTATGTTCACTTGACCCTAGTTCCCTATATTCGTGCCGCACGTGAACTGAAAACCAAGCCGACGCAGCATTCGGTCAAGGAGCTGAGACAAATCGGTATTCAACCGAATATCCTGGTTTGCCGTTCGGATCAGGCGATCTCCCAAGAACTGAAACGGAAGATCGCCCTCTTTTGCAACGTCAAGCCGGAGTGCGTCTTCGAGGCGCAAGACGTTGATAATATCTATCGTTTGCCGCTAGTGCTGCACAACCAAGGCTTCGACCAGGTCGTCGTCGATCTGCTTAATATTTGGACGGGTGCCCCGAACCTGTCCCAGTGGCGCACCATTGTCGAGAACCTCGATCATCCGCGACGCAGTGTCAAAATCGGCGTCGTCGGCAAATATGTTAATGTTTGGGATTCATACAAGTCGATCGCTGAAGCCCTTGTGCACGCTGGCATTCATCATCAGGCTAAGGTCGAGATTGCGCTCTTTGATGCGTCCGAAGTCAACGAAGGCAACGTCGCCGAGTTACTTGGATCATGCGATGGGGTGATTGTACCGGGCGGGTTTGGCGAGCGTGGCGTCGATGGGAAAATGGTGACCATTCACTACTTGCGGCGTAGCCAGAAGCCATTTCTGGGCATCTGTTTGGGCATGCAGCTTGCGGCCATTGAGTTTGCACGCAATAAGCTCGGGATGAGTTTGGCAAATAGCCAGGAATTTGATGCTAGCGGCAAAGACCTGATTATCCACATCATGGAGAACCAAAAGACGGTGACGCAAAAGGGCGGTACGATGCGCCTTGGCGCTTATCCTTGTGTCCTGAAAGCGGGTTCAAAGGCGCAGGCGGCCTACGGTGCGATGACCGTCTCTGAACGCCACCGCCATCGCTTCGAGTTTAATAATGACTACCGCGAGGCATTTACCGAGCATGGCGTCGTGTTTAGCGGCCTTTCGCCAGATGGCAAGCTGGTCGAAATGATGGAGCTGACGGACCATCCGTGGTTTGTCTCCTGTCAATTCCATCCCGAACTTAAAAGCAAGCCGATGAGCCCTCATCCCCTATTTCGCGATTTGGTGGCGGCGTCGTTGGTTCACCAGCAGAAGCACTCCTGATGGCTCCGCTGGGTGGTCCAAGCGACCAAGAGGTAGCGTCATGGGGGCAGGAGGTCTTGCAATCCGAGGCAGTAGCCTTGTCGACGGCAGCCTCACGAGTCGGGCCGAGCTTTGCCGAGGCGGTGCGCACCGTTCTGAGCCGCCCAGGTAAGGTGGTGGTGAGTGGTCTTGGCAAGTCTGGACATGTCGCTCGCAAAATCGCTTCGACTTTGTCATCGACAGGCACGGCCGCTTGTTTTTTGCATCCTTCGGAAGCGCTGCATGGGGATTTCGGTCTGCTCCAGGCCAGCGACACGTTAGTCGCCGTGGCATATGGCGGAGAGACCGCAGAGGTCCTTGAGGTGGCGCGCTTTGCCCGGCGAATCGGAGCGCCGGTGATCGCGATCACCGGTGGACTAAGCTCCAGCTTGGCGCAACTTGCCCATCTGGTCTTTGATGCTAGTGTCGAGCGAGAAGCCGATCCGCTCAATTTGGCGCCAACATCTTCGTCGACCGTCTCCATGGCTCTGGGTGACGCCTTTGCTGCGGCGCTGATGCGCGCCCGGGGGTTCAGTCCTGCCGACTTCGCCAGTCTGCATCCAGGTGGTCGACTCGGTCGTCGCCTGTCTTTGGTGCGCGATCATATGCACCCCACTGACAAACTTCCGCGTCTTCTGGCCTCTGCGGACTTCCATAGTGTCTTGGAGGCGGTCACGGTCGATAACATCGGAATTGCGGCGGTCACCGATGCAGATGGCGACCTCATTGGCGCCATTTCAGACGGTGATTTGCGGCGGGCTTTGCTTAAGCTTGGAGCTCAAGCGCTGGCTTGCCAAGCTGGAGACTTGATGTCCTGCAAGCCTAGGACCATCGCTGCGGGGACTCTGGCTATCGACGCGGTATCCGTGATGAACGGGCTGGGCATCAGCAGGATCTTCGTCGTCAATCAGGCCGGTGACCTGCAGCCACTTGGGCTTCTGCGACTTCAGGATCTTTTGGCGGCGAAAATCCTGTGATGATCCGATAAACTAAAACTACGAGTGCCTCGACCACGGGGCGCTTGTTTTGGATTTGGAGGCTAGGACTCATTGGGCAAGAAGCTGGTGATAGTCGGGTTTCTCCTGAGCTTGGCGCTTGGCCTGTACGTCTTTGTCACGCGCGATACCAAATCCCTGAAGGAAAATTTGAGCAAGGGCTCGATCCGGGATCCGCGGGCCCGTCTGGAGGATTTCGTCGTTTATCGCTACGAAGGCGACCTACTCAAGGCAAAGTTGAAGGCTCGGGTGGGCGACTTTTACGAACCAAATGTCGTGCAGCTGGACGGCGAGATCCGTGGGGAGCGACTGACGCCAGCGGGCGAGCGTGAGACATTGGGTGCTGAGTCGGTGACCGCCTACTTTAAATCCACAAGTTTAACCAAGATGCTTGATCAATCGAGCGAGCTGGATCGGGCAGAACTAACTGGTTTTGTTGAAGTAGGTATGAAAGAGCACCTCCTGACAACGGATTATGCCGAATACGTCAACAGCGAAAAGGTTGTAAGGTCGGTACGTCCAGTTCGAGTGGAAGGGCCAGGTCGCGTCTTCATGGGTGAAGAGGGCTTTACTTACGCATTGGCGACCCAGGTGCTTAATATGATTGGCCAGATCAAGGGAGAAGTCCTTGTCGAGGAACACAACTAGACACGACTGCTTGGGGCTGTGGATGCTGCCCCTGTGCTTATTGCTTGGGGCACACCCTGTGCGCGCGGACTTCCTTGATTCCGAGCAAGAGGAGGATACGGTTGCGACGCCACAAGGCCACAGAGAAGAGAGTGGCCAGCCCTCTGGTGACCAAGCACCATCCGCCACCAAATTGGATCAGGTCACTAAACCTAGTCCGGTGCCGCGCATCGAGACCACCTCTGATACCGACGCAACTTCAGGATTTAAAGAGCCAGCTGCACATCCGAAGTCCACGCCCTCAGGTGGCGCGACGACGGTTATTGCCCCTAAGAACCCGGGTAAACCAAGCCGGGTAAAGAGTCCCAAAGGCAAGTCTGCGCAGCAGCTTCCAGTTTTTTTCAAGAGCGAGGGTCTCAAGGGCCTGCGCGAGAAAGGCAGCGTTGAGTTACTCCACAACGTCGTGGTGACCCAGGGCGACATGAAGCTAGAAAGCGAAAGGGCGCAGGTGCTTTTTGACGAGGCATCGCACCAAGTACGCAAAGTCCTCGCCGAGGGAAACGTCCGGATCAATGGCGTGGACGAAAATAGCGGCGATAAGTTTAAAGCCTTTGGGGACCAGGCGGTCTTTCTTAACAGCGAGCGGACCGTGGTGCTTGAGGGTAATGCTAAATTACTCCGCGGCGAAGACTCGGTGATTCGTAGTCGCAAGATCACTTACGAGATGAATACAGGCTGGATCCGCGCCGACCGTGTCGAGGGTGAGGTCCAGGCCGAGGAAAAAGATGGTAAGCCAGCCGCCAAAGCGGAGAAAACAACCGCGCCAAAACCCAAGGCGTCGATCGGCAAACCGGCAGCAGTGAAGAAGCCACTTGGCCCGTCTAAGGCCCATCCGGATGGTACAACGCCATGACCACGGCACGTCGCACTGCAACGATCCATGATCTTGAATTGAAAGCGGTGGCCTTAGAGCGCTGGTTTAAGCAACGTCAGGTTGTTAAGTCGGTCTCATTTCACGTCAAGCAAGGTGAGGTGGTGGGCCTGCTTGGACCCAACGGAGCCGGTAAGACCACCAGCTTTTATATGGTGGTTGGGCTGCTTTATCCGACCAGCGGCCAGGTTTTCATGGGCGACGAGGAAATCACCCATCTACCGATGCATATCCGGGCTCGCAAGGGCATCAGTTACTTGCCGCAGAATATGTCTATTTTTCGTCGTATGTCGGTTGAAGACAATCTGTTGTCGGTCATGGAAATTTGCCGCGTGCCCCGTGCCGAGCGTTCGCGGTATCTAGACGAGCTTCTGTCAAAGTTTCAGATCGGGCGCATTGCTAAATCAATGGGCGCCGCTCTTTCTGGTGGCGAGCGCCGCCGCGTAGAGATCGCTCGGGCTCTCATCATCCAACCA
>JAPLFX010000253.1 GCA_026390445.1 Pseudomonadota bacterium | reverse complement strand
AGGTGCTGTATCCGGTGATCCAGGCCCTTAATATTGGGGGAGATCACCGGTTTTTGGCTCCTTTGTTGTTTGGTCGGCCCTGTACTCAGGTTCGGTAACAACTTTTAGGGCAGCTATAACACCTTGTCATGTAAGCAAAATTTGCCAAATTAAAGTTTGGGACTAAAGGCGCCGATACGTATTCTGGCACAAGAAATAGGCGTAGCCGTGCGCGTGTTCGGGGAGGACTCCCTCATTAGCAATACCATCGCTACCCGCAGACTCCTTGCAGTTGCTGTCACGGCGGCCACTTTCGGCGCCGCGTCGTGCCGGCGCGGGAATGAAGACGCCAGTAGCTTGAGTTATCTGACCAATAGCGATGAAACCTGCGCCACCTACAGTGCCGAGCGGATGGATTACATCAAGGCCTTGCCTGCCACCTTTTTGACGGGCTATTCGGGCGCTCAGATGGACATCGCCCGGAGTCGGCTGGCCGGTATTTCCGATCGTGATTTGGATCATTTGCTATACACACACCAGAAAGGCACGTTAAGCGGGATTCATCCGGCGCTCCTGTTTTTTGGCGTCGCCGGCTTGACGTACCTGACTTCCGGTCAAACCCAAACCGGTTTTCGTGGCATGGTGGCCACCTCGATCACGACCGGGGATAGTGCGTCTGGCTTTGCTTTGCAGCATGAGATCGGCCACGCTACGGAGATTGTCGCGCAGGAGGCGGCGCAAAAGACCGAATTTGCCAATTTTGACTCCGCACTGAACCAGATGCACAGCGAGATGACCAGTAAGAGCTCGCTGATCCGGGACTACGCCAGATCTAGTCCAGCCGAAGCCTGGGCTGAGGCCTACGCCAACTTCCACTGCTCGCCGGCGAGCCAAGCCTTTATTAAGGCGAATCTTCCGTTTACGTTTAAGTTCTTAAGCGCCGTGTTGCCGCCTGCGCGTTTTTCTGCGCCCGCGACTCCCCCGCCACCAGGGCCTCCCGCGAGCAGCCCGCTGCCGACTGCCGTTGCAACGAACCCCTCTACTGGGGCCGGAACGACGAGTAGTACGGGGGTCCAGCCTGGTTCTAGTGCCCCGTTTGGTGGTTGGCTCGATGATTTGCTCAAGAAGGACTATCCTGCCGTACTCATGGCGAAGGATCCCGCCGACCCGGCTAGCGACGCCCAGGTGAATGGCAGCAATAATGTCATTCGTCTTGCCTTAGTCGATGTCGATACCAGTGGCGGTCTCACCGAGATGATGTTCGCCGCCAATGTGGGGATCACGCAGATCATGCTTTGTTTTGCTGACGAGGCCACCTGCCGTGGCAAGGTGGCGCTGGCTCCTGACGATCAAGCGAATGTCATTGCAAAGCATCAGGATTTAGCCGGACGCGGCATATTTACCGCCCGTTATGTCCGTCATGATCAAACGAAGTATCTGCAAGGCCCTTGGTTCGCCCTTGGCTATGATCAAGAGGGCAAGCTGGTCGGCGCGCGTAAATTCTCACTTGTCGCAAAGAGTCACTGATGGCAACTAAAAACCTACATCCGAAGACCGTTCAGTTGATGGCGCCAGCGGTCCTGTTGGTTGTCCTGCTCGGCGTCCTGTGTCTCGATCTTGGATGTTCCGTGAACTCGTCGTCGCCGCCGCCAACGCGCAGTGGTGCGGTCGGCGGTGCCGATGCCAGTAAGGCTCCTCAAGGGGATATCGCGATCATGGTGGCCGGCCAGAAGTGGACTGGGAACACGGACATCGATAGCGCAACTTTGCGCGTCGTCGGCGACTAGGGACTGAGGTCGATCAGCTCAGAGTCTTTGAGTGAGTGGACGCAGAAACCTCCCTCCTGCCAAGGCAGGAGGGAGGTCGTTTGCAAGTCTCACAACTTTTCGTGCAGCTGCCTAACGGACTTAGGGTTTCGCAGGGGTTTGTGCCGGCGTTTGCGCAGGGGTCTGTGCTGGCGTTTGCGCAGGGGTCTGTGCCGGCGTTTGCGCAGGGGTCTGGGCCGGCGTTTGCGCAGGGGTCTGGGCCGGCGTCTGCGATGGAGTTGTGTTTGGTGTGGTGCTGCCGCCGGAGCCGGTAGTCTTGTCAGCGTCGCTGCCCTTGTTGCTGCCTTTATCACTTGATCCGGTTGTGGTTGAGCCAGAACCATTTGCCGTCGTGCCAGAACCATTTGCCGTCGTGCCAGAACCGTTGTTGGTTGAGCCAGAACCGTTGTTGGTTGAGCCAGAGCCGTTGTTGGTTGAGCCAGAGCCATTGCCGGTTGAGCCGGAGCCGTTACCGGTTGAGCCAGAACCACTGTTCGTCGTGCCAGAGCCGTTACCGCTGGTGCCTGAACCATTGCCACCGCTTTGGTCGTCGCCAGGATTGCCAGACCCGATTGGTAGTGGTTCATCCATGCCGCCGTTTTCGGTGGCGCCCTGCTTGCCGCCAGTGCCTTCGGGTGCGGTGCCTTTGCACTGCTTCAGCGCTTTGAGATCGATGATCGAGGGGTAAGCAACTTGGCCAGCCGTCCCAGGATGAAAGGTGTCGATGACTTGGATTTTATAGTTAGTGCCGTTGACTTGTTTGAAGTCGAGATCGCGGGAATAGTTGACCGGGCTACCTTTAACGCCGAGGTTAAACTTCAGGTTGTTATCAAAGTGGCTGTCCTGTTGGGTGCGGCTGATGGCGAAGAGGCCTTCAAGAGTCTCCATGTTGTTGGCTGCATTGCGATGCGTGACATCGATGGTCGCTTTGAAGGTGCCGACCTTTTTATCGCCAAGAGCGCGTGCAAAGCTCATGGTGAGGACTTCGTCATTGTCAGCGGCAAGGGTCGCTGCATCGATTTTCTCGCCAGGCATCGGTGCGAGGGAGACGCTGACCGAGCCGGTGGTGGTCGTAAGGCCGTTGATGTTGGCAACGTCGACGTGGCCTTTGACGTTGATGCCCATGTTCAGAAGGATCAATTGGCTGATCGCAGAGATCTGTTGTGCCAAGTCGGAGCTGAGGTTGCCGGCGCTGACTTCGCCGATTTTTGCCAGGACCACGGTCTGCAAAATAACGCCGAGGAAGTCATCCGTGTCATGCATGTTAAAGCTGCGCGTTGCTGGACGGCAGTTGTCCGTTCCGCTATAGAACGAATCGGTCATCTGCATCGGGTGGGTCGCCCGAGCGATCATGAACTCGCGATACTTACGGATCGCTGTGCGGACCTTGGAAATATAATCATCCTGAGCCAACTGCTTGACGATAAAGTCGGCAGCAGATCCCTTGAGGGAGTCGATCTGCTCCAGGAAGTCCTGGGTTCCGGTCAGGTTGAGGGCGCCGCCGGTGCTCTGTACCGAGCTGAGGTTGGCATCCTTGGGCTTCTTCTGCACTTTGACTACCACGTCGTGGCAGGCACTCATGGTGAGGGTTGCGCAGAGGAGACTCGATAATTTGATAGTTGTTTGCTTCTGCTTCATCGTGGAACATCCCAAATCAGTGTGAGGTTGCTGCTGCCTGTGTGCCGAACGCTGCTACGCTCGGTCGGAGTTGCTAATTGCAAAGCTTGGACCAAAACCAGGTGCGGTGCGCTGTTGTTGCTGACGAAACGCATATTACGCATTAAATACATAAGGTTAACTCGAAGTTCCTGGTTGACCCCAAGGTCGCCATGGGAGGGGAAAGTTGGCTAACACTCACACAGCGTCGACAAAGTAAACACTTTTTTGGAATATGTTGCGTGTCGACCAATGACCTGGTCCAACGGTCGCCATGATCAGTAGGTACTTGAGTTGTCGAGCCGAGGCGCCGATCAGTGGACTGAGGAGTTTTATGTCAA
This sequence comes from Pseudomonadota bacterium, assembly GCA_026390445.1. GTDB lineage: Bacteria > Bdellovibrionota_B > Oligoflexia > Oligoflexales > CAIYRB01 > CAIYRB01. Next base: position 2,943 of record JAPLFX010000253.1, on the reverse strand, counting down.
AACAGTCGTCGCAGCTTTGGTTTCACTCGGCACGCGTCAGTTGGCGCTTTGCCTCCCTGGCCTGCGCCGTTTGGCTTGTGCTGTTGATCCTGCTGTCGCGTTCATTCATCGGCAGCTACTTAGAGTCAAACTTTGCCGGCCCGGTCAACTTTCAGCTCCGCCACCTGCTGCGCAGTGACCCGGAGATCTCGAACCGCTTGCGCATCTACGCTGTCGATGACGCCACGGTCATTAAGATCAACCGGCCGACGTTGAACGGTCGCGACTGGGCCGCAGTGTTTTCCGTACTGGCTAAGAGTGAGGCCGAGGCGATCGTCATCGACGGCATGTTTTCTCAGACGGATGAATTTGTTGAGGAGTTTGAGCACGCCCTCGCTGAACTGCAAAAGCGCAACATCAGTGTGACGGTCGGAGCCTTTTTTAACCCAAATGAGGTGACGTTTCGCGACCCGCTTCCCTATCGTAGTGAATATGATCTGGCGCCGATGCTTCCAGACCTACAGCCTGTAGACCACGGCCTTCACGGCGATATTCTCGAAGCCAATCTACCGCCGATGCGGCCGACGAAGGATTGGGTGGCTTATGGCCCGGCCTCCAGGCTTGGACGCTATCTCAGCCATATCGGCCACTTCACCTATGCTGGCGATGGTCGCGTCAACGCCTTTATCCGCATGGATGATCGCTTGCAGACTCCCGGCAGCACCGTCGTTGGCCCCACCCGGCATCAAGCAGCAGTGGCCCACATGTCGATGTACGTTGCTGAGAAGCGCAAGATCGTCAAGAACCGCCTGATCGTAAACGATCATGTCGTGCCAATCAGTCCCGATGGCAGCTTAGCCGTCAATTTTCCGGATCCAGCTGCCCTCCACGACCGCGTCATTCCAATCTGGTCGCTGCTCGAAAAGGCCGCCAAAGGTGCCGCATCGAGTGTGGTGAAAAAGGGCGATATTGTCTTTATTATGCCGCAATATTACACCGGTAATACCGACTTCAAGCAGACCCCATTTGGGCAGGTTCCTGGCGGTTACGTGATCGCCGGCATGGTCAATAGCGTGATCACGGGGCAGTGGCTGAAGCCCTTAGCGGGTACGGAGGGCATGATCACTTTGTTCGCCGTGGTTGGGGCCCTGATCGGCATGTACTTTGGTGCTGCAGTGTTTTGGTTGGTCCTGTTGGGTGCCGTCGGTGGCTGCTTTGGCCTGAGTATGTGGATGTTTTCTTATCACGCGATCATCGTTCCGTGGCTGATGCCGTTGACTGGTTGCTTTGCCGTTGCCATGACGATCTTTGCCGAAAAGACCCGCCTCGGCGAAAAGAAGGCGCAAGCCCTGCGCGCCTCGCTTGCAGGCCTCATCGCCGCCGATGATCTTAAATCGATATTGCGCAAGCCGGAGAGCGTCAACTTTGAGGCGCGCGAGAGGGTCGTCACGTTGATGTTTATCGACGTCGTCGGCTTCTCTCTCCTTGCGGAGAACATCTTGCCGCGTATCGCCTTTGAACAGCTGAAAAAGATGCTGCTAAGCCTAGGTGAATGCGTCCACGAATACGGTGGTATTATCGACAAAACGCTGGGTGATGGCCTGCTTTGCTATTTTGGCTATAGGTTTGATGGCGACACCAGTGTCGCCGACCATGCCGAACTGGCTCTGCGCTGTGCCATAAAAATCCAGGAGGATAACCTGGCGCGCAATATCGAGGCTGCCCGCAGCGGTGAGGCCATCCATCCACTGCGCATTGGCATCAATACCGCGTCCTGTTATCTCGGCGATTTGGGGTCGGGAAGTCGCATTGACTTCACCGTCGTTGGCAACGGAGTTAACTTCGCCAAGCGCTTGGAAGGTGCTTGCGAAATGCATTCGATATTGATGGGGGCAACCACTAGCGATCTGGTGCGGGGGATTGGTTTGCCGCCCGCTGGATTTAATAAACGCCTCATCCGCATCAAGCATCATAGTGAATTAGTCGAAGCCTTTGAATACGATCCATTCTTTGCCAGGCCGCAAATGCGCATGGAGGCTCTGGAAGGCTTTAAAAAGTATGCCAAGATCGACCGCTTGGATCAGCGCTGGCCGGTCAGAGATGCGACGAAGGTGCAGTTAAACACCAGATTTGGACCCGGGATCTTGGTCAATTTCGCCCACGGCAGCTTGGGTGTCAAATTCAAGCAGCTACTGACTCCCGGTAGCTCCTTGCATGTCGAGCTGGACGCTCAAGAGGGTAAGCTTAGAACTCTGCTTGCCGCACGTGGCTTGCATCCATTGGTTGGCGAGGTCCTCTGGGGGTATTCCGAGGGTGCAGAGTTTGTTCATGGACTGCAATTGACACAGATCAACGAAGATCAGGGGGAGTATTTGGTGCAGAAGCTGTGTGAGTTCGCCTTCACCACTGAGGACGAAAACGATCGGGAAGCGAACAAAACCGAAGTTGCTTCATAAGTCAGGAGTCTGTTTTATGATCTTTTCATTAAATCTGCGGTTGAAACTAAGTCGTGCTGGTTTGGTCGGTGCTTTGCTGCTGGTATGTGCCTGCGTCAGCCCTGCCGAGGACGATGATGGCGATGAACTAAAAGACGAGGCATTGAAGCTGGACGTTCCCTGGGAGGATCTTACCAGTCAGCTTGGAACGGGCCTTCGCCAGCAGCTCGTCACGGCAGTAGCGCCGCAAGGGGCTCCTGCCGTGGTTAAAGCTCACGTCCTATCCCAGGCCGTGCCACCGGCGAACAGAATGCATCTAGACCGCAGCGCACCATTCGCAGGCGGTGAACTGGGATGGGTCGGATCTGCCAAAGCCTTTGTCGCCCCATTAAAGGTGGTGCCCGATGACCACCACCTCTATTGGGTCATGGTTCGGGTCCTGTCTGAGAAGTACAGCTGCTTTATGACGGCTAAACACACCAGCGGTGCACGCCTACTCGTGCACTGCGCGGATGGGCGCAAGGTATTG